>JBBSKK010000008.1:0-19246 GCA_038256395.1 Cytophagales bacterium
ACTCAGCACCCACATGCCCGTGGTCTGGACTTTGAGGCGGCCCTGGTTCAGGTCGTCGAGTGCAACCTGCTGCGCCTGGGCTGTGAGTCCGAAAAGGAGAAAAAGAAAAATGTAGTGGTATCTTTTCATAGAGTAAAGTTCAGGTATTGACTTACTAAACCGTTATTTTTCCCAAAAGTTGGAACACTTCCCTGCCAATCAGGTATTATTCCCAAAGAATTTCGTTTGCTATAAATCCGTGCCGCCCCACTCCTCAATTACCTATATCACTAAAAATGTACGATAAAAATCTCGGTACCAAGCAAAAAGCCCTCCGCATCAATCTCGACCCGCAGATTTACGGTTCCTTCGCCGAAATCGGGGCCGGACAGGAAACCGCCGCTATCTTTTTCAAGGCGGGGGGCGCGTCGGGGACGGTCGCCAAAACGATGTCGGCCTACGACATGACGTTCAGCGACGCCATTTATGGTACTGAGGACAGCGGTCGCTATGTTTGCGAGCCGCGCCTCATCAAAATGATCCAGAAGGAATACAGCCTGCTGGAAAAGCGTTTGGCCGAGCAGCGGGGCAAAGAGAGCAAGTTTTTTGCCTTTGCCAATACTGTGGTGGCTCTCAACTACCACAAGACCAACATCGCCCATGGCTGGATTGGCCTGCGGTTTCAGCTTAAGCCCGGCGGCGGATACAACGAGGTGGTGATTCACGTCAAGATGCTGGACGATGAAAACGTGCTACAACAGCAAGCCCTGGGCGTGATCGGAGTCAACCTGATTTACGGCTGCTTTTATTATCCAACTTCCCCCGAAATGCTGCTCCTCTCACTCATGGACGACCTAAGCCCCGAGCGCCTCGAGATCGACATGATGCGGGTCAGCGGCCCCGATTTCATGGAGGTAGACAACCGCCTGTTGAGCCTGCATTTGGTGAAGAACGGCTTCACCAACGCGGCCCTGTTCGGGGCCGACGGCGGCGTGCTGCAACCGTCGGAGGCTTTTTACAAAAAACACATCCTCATCATGCGCGGGCGGCTGCGGCCCATTACCAACGTCCACATCGACCTCATCGAGAACGGCACCCGGCAATTCGTGGCCGAGCCGGACGTCGATCCGGCCCGGATGCTGATGGTGTCGGAACTCACGCTGCGCAAC
Organism: Cytophagales bacterium; assembly: GCA_038256395.1. Classification (GTDB taxonomy): domain Bacteria; phylum Bacteroidota; class Bacteroidia; order Cytophagales; family Spirosomataceae; genus Persicitalea. Next base: position 1,149 of record JBBSKK010000008.1, read on the forward strand.
CTGCAATCGGACGACGAGGAAAACATCGACGAAAAGGATTTCCTCGACCGCGTGGACATCCTCTGCTCGCTGGGGCACATGGTCATGATCTCCAACTACCACGAATACTTTCGGCTGGTGGCGTACCTTTCGGAGCTTACTCGCCTAAAAATCGGCCTGTTGCTTGGCATTCCCAGCTTGCAGGATATTTTTGAGGAAAAGCACTACGACTTCCTGCGCGGCGGTATCCTCGAATCGTTTTCTACGCTGTTCAGCCGTAAGGTGAAGCTGCTGATTTATCCCACGTTGCGCGAGGACGACACGGTTTATTCCCTCGAAAATTTCGAGGTGGCCGACAACCTTAAACCGCTTTTCCAGTACCTGGTCATCAACGACAAAATCGAAGACATCCGCGACTACAACGCGGAGTACATGCGCTACACCACCGACGAGGTGCTGGCGATGGTCAAAAGCGGTGAACCCGGCTGGGAGAAGTTGGTGCCGGAAAGCGTGGCGGAGATTATCAAGGACAAATGCTTGTTTGGGTTTCCGTGCGTGGTGTACGATGCGCGGAGGGCCGCAATTTACCCAGCTTTATAACCATCCCACTTACCACAACCCTGCCCTGGCGGGCGAGATGGGCCACGTGCGGGCCAGCGTGAGCTACCGCAACCAGTGGCGGTCTGCGATGCCGCGACGGTGACACTGGCCACCACGGGCAGTCCACCCTGTCCGTCGTCCCGAATCTGTAAATTGTAAAATCCTTCCTTCTGAAACGAAATGAGGGCCGCTTCCCGGCCACCGGAGTGCTTGGCGATGTTGGCGCAAAGCTCGAAGAAGGCTACTCCCAACATTTGGGAGCGGCCTTCTTCTAACCTTGGTTCCCTACTCTTCCTTGTAGTGAATCGTCAACACCGTAATATCGTCGAACTGGTCTTCTGCGCCGATGAAGTCTTTTAGCTTGGTCAACAGGCTGTCGTTGATTTGCTTGGGCGTTTCTTCGCCCGAAAGTTCCTGCAAATGTTCTTCCAGTTTGGCAAAGCCGTAGCGTTCGTTCTCGCGGTTGTTGGCGTCGGTGGCACCGTCGGTGTAGAGGAAAAACGTGTCGCCGTGGTTCAGTTGCAGAGTTTGCGGGGCGTAAGGATAATCCTTTTCGATGGCCAGCGCCAGGCCGCCGTGCTTTTTGACGGTTTCCACCGTGCCGTCCTTGCGGCGAATCAGCGGGGGTTCGTGGCCGGCGTCGATGTACTCGACTAATCCCGTTTTCAGGTCGATGATGCCCATGAAGGCGGTTACGAACATAAAGGAGTTATTATTCGTACTCAGGAAATGATTCACCTGCTGCACCTCATCCGTGAGGTTCTCGAAGGTGGGACTCAAAAAATGGCTTTTGAAAATAGCCTTCGTAATCGCCATAAATAGTGCCGCCGGAATACCCTTGTCCGAGACATCGCCGATGATGAAAAACAGGTGATTTCTGTCCAGCAAAAAGTAGTCGAACAAATCGCCGCCCACGACCTTGGCGGGTTCGAGGAAGGCGTGCAGGTCGATGTCGAGGCGGTCGGGGAAGGGCGGCGACTCCTTGGGTAGCATCGACTGCTGGATTTCCTTGGCGATGTCGAGGTCGTTTTTGATCGCCACGAGTTGGTCGCGCTCCTGCTGGAAAAGCTTGATTACGTTGATGTGTTCAATGGTTTTGTTGATCGTAATCTCCAAATCCTCGAAGTTGATGGGCTTCGTAATGAAGTCATAGGCGCCCCGGTTCATGGCCACGCGGATGTTGTCCATGTCGCCGTAGGCCGACACCATCACGGCTTTCAGAGCCGGATTTTTCCGCTCGTTGACCATCGACAAGAAGGTCAGCCCGTCCATTTCGGGCATATTGATGTCCGACAGGATGAGGGCGATGTCCTCGTGTTCGTCCAACTTTTCGAGGGCCTCGATGCCGTTATGGGCAAAGATAAATTCAAACTGTTTGTCGCGGATCTGCTTCCTGAACCGCTGCGAGATGAGCATTTCCATGTCCAGCTCGTCGTCTACATTTAGTATTTTCATTGTTGTTGTTGATTTGTTGATGGGTTTAGTCGTTTAGTTGTGGGGTTGTTTAGATGCGTAAGCGGCTCATGAAGAACCTTCTAAACAACTAACCGCCTAAACACCTAAACAAAGATTCTGCTCTTTGAAAAACTGACTGCTACCCAACGGGCAGAACGATAACAAACTCCGTAAACTCTCCTGGTTCGGAGATTACGCTGAGTTGGCCTTTGTGAGTTTCGGTGATCGTATTCAGGCTGAGGGACAGGCCCAGGCCCGTGCCTTCGCCGGGCGGCTTAGTGGTGAAGAAAGGGTTGAAAACCTTCTGCACCAATGCCTCGGGGATTCCCGTGCCGTTGTCGCGGATTTTGACCTCGATGCTGTCCTGCTTTCGAGCCGAGCTTACCGTGATGCGCGGAACGTAGTCCGGGTTGGGCGGAGCCTTGCGCTTTTTATTCACGGCGTAGCAGGCGTTATTGACCAAGTTGATGATGACGCGGACGAATTCGTTAGGCATTACATTCACCTGCCCTACGTTCGGGTCGAGGTCGAAGGTGAACGACACGTTGAACTCCCGGTCGTGGGCGCGGACGCCCTGGTAGGCCAGTTTGGTGAATTCTTCCAGCATCTGGTTCAGATCGGTAGGGGCAAATCGGTGGTTGTCGTCGCGGGTTTGGTCGAGCATGCTCTGCGCGATGCGCTCCGCCCGATTGCCGTTTTCGTTGATGCGCGCCAGATTGGTTTCCACCATGCCCGCGAGGTCTTCCAGTGCTTCCAGGTCGTCCGAAGTAGCCTCCGTTCGCAGTTTTTGCAAAAGTTCTTTCATCTCGGCCACCAAATCCAGGGCCAGGCGCGAAAAATTATTGACAAAATTGACCGGGTTCCTGATTTCGTGCAGGATGCCCGCCGTAATTTGCCCGATCCCCGCCAGCCGATTCTGCTGCGCAAACCGCTCCTGCGCCGTCTCGATCTCCTGAGTCAGTCGCTGCACGTCCTGCGTCAGCAAGTCATTGGCTTTTTGTAGGTCTTCCTGGTGGCTGATGGTTTCCATTTTTTTAGAGTTTTGGAGTTTTAGAGGAGTTTATGAGTTTAAAGCATCCGAGTTTAGCGAGAGCACCACCTTGGGTCACCTTCCCAAACTCATGAACTCATAAACTCAGTAGATTGGTAGCATAATAATCACTTCCGCGTACTCGCCTTCCTTCGATTCGATTTCGATCAGGCCGCGGTGTAGTTCCACGATGTCCTTGCTCATGTACAGACCCAAGCCCGTGCCTTTGGAGGTGGGCTTAGTCGTAAAAAATGGGCTGAAGATTTGTTCCATTTCTTTCTTGGGAATCCCTTTTCCATTGTCTTTTAAACGGATGACTACCTTGTTTTTAATCGTTTCGGTCGAAATGTGTAATTGAGGAAGGTGACTTTTGCTGACTTTACGTTTTTCGAGCGTCGAGTAGTACGCATTGCTGATGACGTTGCCGATCACACTGCCCATTTCGGTGGGCAGCACCCGCACTTTGGGCGAGGGCATTTCCAGGTCGTAGCTAATTTCAAGTTCGGTTTCCTCGCCACGGATTTCGCTGCGCAACTCTTGGTAGGCCGACTTTGCCTTGCCTTCCAGGAAGGTATTCAAGTCGGTTTCCAGGAAATCGGTGGATTTTTCTTTCAGTAATCGCTGCATGTCCTTCACGATGCGGGTGGTGCTGTCGCCGTGTTCCTTGATTTTCACCAAATTCAATTTCAACATCTGCATATCGCCGAAATAGTCGTCGGCCACTTCTTCGGGTAAGTGGTTTCCGCCTTCAGGCACCAATTCCACCAGTTCCTCGATCAATTCATTCGACGATTCCGAGAAGTTGTTGATGTAGTTGAGCGGGTTCAGGATCCGGTCCACAATGCCGCGCGTGAGCTGCCCGACTGATGCCAGGCGCTCCTGCCGGATAAGCTCGTCCTGCGCCACTTTCAGGTTGCTGAGGGTTTTTTCAAGATTTTCCAGAATTCGCGTCTTGATAAACGCCGCAATCAGGTGTTCCTTCAAATTGCGGATCATGTCGAAATCCTTCTGGTCGAAGGCGTTGGCGCGGGTGGTGTTTTCCAGCGTAATGAAGCCCTCGACGTGGCCCTCGACGTTGATGACGATCGTTATCAGCGACTTGGGTTCGGGCAGGGTGTCCAGGGCGTTGCCCAGCGGCACAAAAGGCGCGTCGCTGCGGGCATAGACATCCTCGGCGCGTTCCACGGCGTTGTTGAGGTAGCGTTCCTCGGCCTGTTGCAGCGTGAGTTGCAGTGGTTCCAGTTGGGGAAGTGTGAGATTGCCGTAAGCCGCTTTAAAGCGAAAGCTGTTCGATTCTTTGTCGTAAATCAGGGCGGTTGCGCTCTCCATATTGCGGATGATGTCGAGCCGGGCCAGCACGGTCTCAAACAGGCTCGTGAACTCGATTTCGGAATTGATCGACTGCACGATCTGGTCGATTTTTTCCAGTTGGTCGTTCTTGGAGGCCAATTCCTGGGACTGCTCTTCCAGTTCTTCTTTTTGGCTGGAAATTTCCTCGGTACGTTCCAGTATCATGCTTTCGAGCCGGTCTTTTTCCTTCCTCAAAGCCCGCAGCCGCCAGCGTATGAGGAAATAAAGCAGCGTGGTTAGCACCACGAAATACAGCAGATAAGCCCACCACATCAGGTACCAGGGCTTGGCCACCACAAACTCGAAGACTGACTCCTCGCTTTCCAGTTCGTAGATGTTTATGGCTTTTACCCGAAAGCGATAGCTGCCCGGCGCCAGGTTGGTGTACTCCTTCCGGTTCTGTGCCGTCCAGTCCGACCAGGTGTCGTCGTAGTTTTCCAGGATATACTTGAAAACCAATGCTTCGTCCGCGTTGAAACTCGTGGCTGAGAACACGAAGCTGATGTCGTTAAGATCGTAATCGATGCGCATCCGGTCGGGATTCAGCACCGCGTTTTTTAGCGTGACGTCGCCCCTGCGGTAGCCGTTGAAGGCCAGCGTGTCGGCTTTCAGGTTAATTTTCCTAATCAAAGCCGGGTAAGATTTCAGGTAGTCGTCGGGCTGCCCGAGGTCGAAGCGGATGGCACCTTCCGGCCCGCCGAACCACACCAGACTGTCGGCATCGGGGTAGATTACGTCGAACGTGCGGTTCGAGAAAGCGCGGAACGGCTGGGTGATCGGCTGGTAGCCGTCCTGCTTTTTATTGTAGAAAGTGACGAATTTTTCGTCACCGCGCGTAGTCCAGAAATTCCCGTTTCCGTCGGGGACGATGCTGCCTTTCCAATAATTGGCCGCCGAACTATCCGTTTGGAAGAGATTATAGGGTTTAAACACATCCTTTTGGGCATCATAGCGGAAAGTGCCGTTTTTGTTCCAGGCAATGAGTCCCGCCGGGCTGTTGACGACTTTGTTGTACAGTAGCGTCGTGAGGCCGTCCTTTTTATCGTAAAGCTTGCGCTCGGCCGCCTGAGGATTGGTTCGGTACAAGCCATTGGAAAGGGTTTCCAGCCAGATGTGCCCGTCGTCGTCTTCGCTGATGCCCACGATTTGGTCGTCGATGCCCGGCACCTGGCGGTAGCTGTTTCTTGCCAAATCCAAAATCCCCAAGCCGTTTTCCAGCCCTACGAACACCGTCTTCGGATTGTTGCGCAACGAGTGCAGGCAAAGAGCAAAATCGCTGGAAAGTGACTGCGCCGAGGCGCCGTTTATGCGGTACACCCCCTTGCTGGTGGCGACCAGCAGCGTGCCGCTGGCATTGGCCAAATAAAAGCAACTGGCGTTCAGCCCGCCGACTGCCGTAGCACGAAGCCCGTCGAGGAAGTACAGGCCGTTTAGCGTACCTACGTACATCCGGCCACGGTGGCGGAGCAGATGATTTACCGCGCCCTTCACGCCCACGGCCTCGTCGAACACCGACATCGGCGACGGGATGTCCACCTGCGCGATGCCGTCGTTCAGGGCCAACCACAGGATGCCGCCCTTACTCTGGTACAAGCTGTTGGCCTGGGTATCCTCGAATTCCTTGCCCCGGATAATTTGCGAAATCCGACCTTCCCGGTTGACCAGCGCGATGCCGCCCTGCAAGGTCGCCAGCGCAAAGGTGTTGTCGTCCAGCCGCAGTCCCGCGCTTACCTGACTGTTGCCCAGGTAGCCGTTGGCCGGGGCCTCGAAGCGAGACAGCAGATTGTTGGAAATTTTGAAAAGCCCCTGATTGCTGGTGGCCACCAATATATTCTGCGCGTCGAACGGCAGCATGGCGCTGATGTCGAGCAGGGCGGGCAGTCGCGGCGAGAGCGCCACGGGCAGAATTTTGTTGCCGTCGAATCGGCCCAGTCCCCTCTTTCTCTGGTAAAGGTACATTTGCCCCTGCACAGAATAAGCCGACAAAATCAGGTCTTCGGTATGCCACTCCCGCACGATCCGCTTATTCCAAAGGTAAATGTCTTTTTTGCCGATAAAAAAAATCCCCGCCCTTGTCCCGACGATGCTCATTATTTCGCCGAAGGGTGCCGTCACGCGATCGCTCAGACTGGCGAAGTGCAGCCTTCCCTTGGCGCCGGGTTTCAGATAACCGAACTCGCCGTTGGCCCCCACGAAAATCCGCCCCGCGTCGTCGAGGTACAGCGACGAGACCTTGGCGTAGTTCGTCGTCGTGATCGTCCGCCAACCCGTGCCGTCGTATTCCAGTACCCCCGCGAAATTGCCGAAATACATCAACCCCCGCTTGTCCTGCACGATGGCGAAGTTCTGCCCGTGGGCGTTGTACTCTTTCGCCGAATGCACCTCCGCCAGTGGATTGCCGATTTCGCGGCTGGCTAAGTCACCCTGCCCAAACGCCGGACGCAACAGTGCGAGGATGCTCAGGAGGAGGTGGGTGATATGGAATAGTGTTTGTTTAATTGTTGAAGGGTTGAAGGGTTGAAGGGTTTAATTCTTTGTCTGCTTCGATTTTCTGGCAGATTTTCAAATGGAAGGTGTCATTTTGGGTTTGCATGATTTGGTGTAGCGCCTGGTAGCGCGTCGGGTTCTTTTGGTGGAGGGCGCGGAGGGCGGTTTCGGCGATGGTTTCTTCTGGCGAAACGGCTTGGGCGGCCAGGGCGATCGTGTGGTCGGCTTCGGTTTGCGCCAGTGTGTGGAGGGCAGTAGCGCGGAGCTGAACCGAGATGCGGGAAAAATGATGGTTGACAATGTCCTTTAACCGCTCCTCGGGCGACAGGCGGCTTTGGGCAAAGTGCTCGGCGCTGCGTTTCAGCTTTTCGGAAAGCGGCTGGTCCTGAAACAGCGGAATGAGTTTATCTTTCCAGGCTTCAGGCAGGGTCATGTTCATCACTTCCAGCAGATAGCCGAAAGTCTCGCGGTTATTGTTTAGCAATTGGACGCTCAAATCCTCGAAGCGCTGACTCTCTGGCAACAGCGAGAGCAGCGTAAAAATCCTGGGCAAAATCCGACGCTTTTCGCTTTCCAGCGCGGACTGAATCGCCGATTCTTCGTCGTATTTTTCCAAATCGTACTGCGCCGCCAGCAGCCATACCAGCAGCCCGATGCGGGCGTCGATTTCGGCCGACACCCCGGCGCGTTCGGTAAGCGTGACGCGGTAGTCGAGGTAGGCAAGGGCTTCGAAAACCTCGTCGCGAATCTCGGCTTCATGGTGGTGCATCGCCGGACGCAGAAACTTGGTGGCCTTCGGGCCGCCCAACTGTCGGATTAGGCGGACCAAACGGACTTGCAGTATCAGATTACCCGCCGCCCGGTCGAAACTGCGGCCCAATTCCCGTACCACGGCATCGCGCGCGCCGCCTTCGCCCGAACCCAGTAGTCCGTAAGCTGCCGCCTCGTGCGAGGGTTCCGCATCGAGGTGGGCGATCAGCAGCGGCCATAGCTCGGCGCTGCGCACCGATGCGGTGGCGATCATGGCCGCGTTTTTCACCTCGACCGATTCATCGTCGATGAGCCGCGCGAGGTGCCGGAAAGCATGGTACCGCCCGCATTCACCCAACAACTGCGCGGCCAGAATGCGGTCGTGTTTGTGGGTGGATTCGGCCAGTTTCTGAATAAAATCAAAATTGCTGCGCTCGTAGTTCAGCGCCGCCTTTTTTCGGCTGGCCAGGCGTTTGGCCAAGTCCAGGTAGGCATCGCCGCCTTCGGGCAGCGGTTTTTCCAGCGTAGCCCGCAGAACGCTGCGGTACTGGTTCTGCACTTTCATTGACAAATACACCCAGCCAGCCAAAATGAGCAGAAAAAAGGCGGCGATTTCTACCGTCCCAATGAAGGGCATACTCGTGAGAATCAGCAGGATGATGCCCGGCACGATATTGCCCAAAGCCTTCGGCCCACCCTCGATGCGGCTCTGCACGTTGGCCCGCTCCGGGCCGGGAATGGGCTGCATCAAAACCTGGAATGAAGGCTCGTTCACCGACTTTCGTACCGAACTCATGAAAAATCGACTCAGCACAATGAAGGCAAAGAACAAGGCCGTAGTGCCGTAGATCGTGCCATAGCCCACCGCCAGGCCCAGGCTAAACAGTAGCGTGATCGGCAACAGCGCGATACCCAGCGTTAGCCCGAACTTGCTGATGACTTTGTTGTACAAAACCGTTTTGATCAAAAACTCCAACAGGGCGCAAAAACCAAAAAAAGTCCCCAGAAAGCCCGCCAGCAGTTCTTTGTCGGGAAAGACATTCTTGGACTCGACGGCAAACATGAAATCCACGAAAAACAAACCCACCACGGGCATCATCGCCAGCAAAAACACCAGCAGGTAGTAAGGATTAGACAAGAAAGCCCGCCAACTGCGGGTATCGTCAGTGGTGGCAGTTCGAGTATCTTCCTCCCGCTCTTCTTTTATCACCGATAGCTGCCGGGAAAACCTTTTGACGATCAGCCGCATCAGCACGATGCAGCCTACTACGGCCACCGCTGCGATGTAGAGCAGTTGGTCGGTAGCCAAGAACCGGAGCAAAAGCGGCACCGAGAAAAAACTCAGAATGGAAGACACGACCTCCCCCGTGCTGATGAGTCCGTACAGGCGCTTGGCTTGTTGGATGTCGAAAATCTTGGAAGCCGTGGACCAGAAAGTAATGCCATTGACAAACACGAACACCCGGTTCCAGACGAACAGGAAGAAAATCAACCACTTGATGTCGCTAAACTGGTACGTCAGCAGCAGTCCCGTGACGGAAAGCATCAAGAAGTAAATCAAGCCGTTGACGAGCTTCGAGAACTGGATTTTTTGCTGCACGTAACTTGTCGCCGCTCCCAGGCCGTACACCACCAAACCGCCCGCAATGTATGCCTTGGGCAGCATTGTCCGCTCGAAAGAAAGCAGGAAAAGCGAAGTAGTAGCCGTATAAAAAATCGCCACCGCTACGCCCATACAGAACGAGTAACCAACGAATAGTCCGACGGTCTTTTCTTCTCCCTCCTTGAGGTCTAACAGGCGATATAGTTTTTTAATGGACAGTTGACGGTGGACGGTGAAAAATTTAATGATGAATGATTTTTTCCGGGTAACTCAACCACTCAAAACCTTTCAATCCAGGTTCATTTTCATTAGGAAAAAGGGGCGGTCGGGCATTTCGGGGATGCTGGGGAGTTCAGCCAGCAGCTCGAAACCCATTTTTCGGAGCGACTCGATGCGGACAAGCTGAGGAAAAGCAATAATGACTTCCGCGCCCTGAGCTCTGGCCATTTCTATTCTTATTCGGTCAAGTTGCCCCGACAAACCCTGTCCGCGATATTCGGGCGACACGACCAGACGATTAAGGGAGGCGATTTTTTTGTTCTCGAAATGTGCGCTTTGTTCCGGCGTGAGCATATCAGCGTAAGGAACATCCATTAACGAACCATGGAAACTAAGCCGGGCGGCGGCTGCAATATCTGATACGTCCATCACGACCCAGTGCCGGGCCGTTTGGTCAAGATCGTCAAGCCAGGTTTTTTGAGCAAAAAAGTCAGGATCCACCCCCTTCTCGTTTCTCCAACCACGTATCCTGAATTGTCCAATGTCAATAATCCGCTCTGGATAATCGACCTCCGTCAGTCTTAATTGGGTTAAGTTCCGGCTCCCCAACGCCTCGTGGCGATGAGTTACGGAACCCGGCAGGCCAAGTACAAATGGTGAATGAGGGCGATTCATAGTGAAGTTTTTAAATGCTGAGATAGTGTGTCGGGCTGGAGAGATCATGGATATCGAATTTTTTGGAAGATAAACATTCCTGTATTTTTGACAGGAAGACGAATCAGAAGCGCACAGCTTCTACAACAAGTACACCTATTCTAAATTAAATAAAAGCCCTACCGACACATACCGCCTTTCTTGCGGGAAACGTGAGGCAAAACTAGTACCATCGGCGGAACGGATACCGGGGAAAAAATATTCGGTATTTGCGATGTTATTGACCGTCAGTTGCAGGGAAATCCCCCGCACAATACTTTGGTAGGTGATGGTCGAGTTGAGGATTAAATAAGGGTCAAACCGGGTGATGGGATTATTACTGCCAAAAGTTCCTTTGCCGGTTTTCCGGGCACTAACGAAGTGGGTAGTCAGATTGGCCCCCAGTTTTTCGGTGATTTGATAGTTGCCGCCGAGGTTGAACTGAAAGTCGGCAATATCGCTGATGCGTTGGTTGGTTTCTAAGTCCGTTGGGTTCGTAAAAGTGAAATTGCCCCACAGACTGAGATTATTGGTTTTATAGGAGCCTTCGCCCTGCACACCATATATCAACTGTCGACCCAACGGCTGAAATTGCGAGGTGGTACTGCCATCGGGTAGTTGCACCCGTGCCGTGCCTATCACATTGCTGTATGCAGCCCGATAAGCCACCACGCTAAACATTAAATCTTTGTCCACTTTGAGGTTGGCGCTCACCTCCACGTTCTGTACCCGCTCGGGTTGCAGGCGGGGGTTGTTGAGCTGGCGGTCGGGCGCAGTGCCGTACTTCTGCAAATTGGAGGCGTCTTTGAAAGCCGTGGCATAAATGGCTTTAAAGATGTACTTGCCCTTGATGTAAACCACCGCCAATCGGGGGTTCAGGACGGTGCCGTAGCCCCCCAAATTCCGAATCCGGTTGTTATCCAGCCTTAGGCCCCCCACCATTTTCAGGTAACTCACCGGGCGGTAGGTGGCCTGCGAATAAACGCCCACATCGTAGCTGCGGTAGTTGTTGCCCCCTACAATGGAATCCAGCTGGTAGCCCGTTTCGTCGGGGAATTCCTTAGCCGAGCGAATGTAGTCGCCCTGAATGTAGCTGGCCCGGATTTCCACCCCACCACTTAGCTCAAATTGGGGTGAGGGCGTCAGGAAATAGCGCAGTTCGTTGCGTAGCTGGTTCGAGTAGCGGTAAAAATACTGCGTGGACGTGACGGGCATCCGGCCGTTGGCCAGATCTAGGATCGAGTAGTTCTTGTTGTAATAACCCCGGTAGGAAGCCAGATTGGTGCCGCCTTCAATCTCGTGAATCTTGAAAGAAGTTATATTCAATACCTGAAATCTCTCGCTGAAAGTCTTGTTATACACGCTGGAAAAGGCATTGTTAGCCGTAATCCAGCGGGAGCGGTTGGGTGCCGACAACCGAGACTTGTTGGTGTACCAGGGCGTCGCCCCCTCGTTGGTCTTCCAGCTATATCCCGACAGCGTGAATTCCTTGAACTCGACTTTTACGCGGACAAAGAAATCCGACGTTTTGTTGTCGTACTGCACGGGTTCACCCGTTACGGTGCTGGCAAATACGCCCTGATTGTCCAGCTCAGCAGCCTTTTGGCGGCCCTCGGGGGTTAGCCGAATCGCGGTGGCCTGTCCGCCCGCGGTGCTATCAATGGCGAAAAGATTACTGCCGGGAAATTTTGTGAGGAGTTTGCTGCTGGTCAGATAGTTGTCTGCCGCCTGCCCCTGTATGTCCAGAAGTCCATTGTACTGGTCGGGCGTTCGGGGATCGTAATTCCAGGTAGTAAAACCGCGAGAGAGATCCATTTCGTCGGAGCGGAAATACCGCCCAATGACCGACACAGCCACGTCCTTGGTCTTGCCCGTTAGAATCCCGTCGAAGTACCCTGTATTCCAGGTGCCACCACGAGTCTGCCCAGTGAAGGACAGTTTCTTATTTGTTCCTGTATTTTTAAGGTAGTTTTTCGTAATCACATTGATTACTCCCGAGAAAGCGTTGGCGCCGTATAGTGTGGAAGCCGGGCCGTAAATCACTTCCACCCGTGCCACATCGGTGATGGGATACTGCCGCGAGATGGGAATGTTGTTGGAAACCAAATCGTTCTCCTCCACGCCATCGATCAGCAGCAGTATTCGATCGTTGGAAACAGCACGATAGCCGCGCTGGTAGAAATAGGCGTAACCGGGGCCGCTGCCCTTGGCGATGTCGAAGCCCGGCAGGTCGTGCAGCATTTGTTCCAGACTCTGGTAACCACGTTGTATAATATCCTTTTCTGTCAGCACCATTACCGTGGCGGGTACCTGCAGCAGGTTCTCCGCCTTCTTGGAAACGGAGGTAATCTCCAGGATTTTTTCCTGCAAATCTTTTATATCCTGCACCAGGGTTTTGAATTGGTCAGAAGCCGAAAAATCGGGTTCGAACTGCGGATTGATGACTAGTATTTTGCTGATCACCTCCGTCGCCTTGCTTACCGAATCCAGAGCCAAATAGGTTTTCACCAATATTTTGTAAGCCTGTACTTTTCCGTTTTCATTGAATCCGTTATCGATGCAAGGCAGCAAAGACGCCAGTAACTCGTCAAAATTTCCGGTCGCATACCGCTTCTCCGCCTCAGGCAGCACAATCGTCTGATCACAAGAACTCTGCGCCTGAGTTTCTGTACTGTTTGCAAAAAACATCGACCCAGAAATCCCCCAAACCAAAAGTGATTTCACACCTTCAAGTTTTACAAACCGTAACGATATGGAAAGAAAGGTATAACTCATAAACTCATGCACTCATAGCCTCATAAACTCCCTACTGCACCGCCTCGCTCTTCACCGATTTCTCATAAGGAATATCCTTCCCGATGAACCGATTCCACTCGTCGCTGGTCATGTCCCGGTTGGCTTTCTCCAGTACTTTCTGGTACAGCTCGTCCGGATCCACTTGCCAGGAGCGGACAGTTCGATCGGCTCCTGCGGCCACGAGACGCTTGCCATCGGGCGAAAAGGTGATTCCAAATACCCAGGTATCGAAATCGTCCAGCACAATGGGCTGTACCTGCCGATTGACAATGCTGCCATAATTCCAAATGTGTACCGTCCAATCGTAGCTGCACGAAGCCAGCAGTTTACCATCGGGCGAGAAGGTGATGTCATTCACGGGAGAAGTGTGTCTTCCCGACAGCGGCAGCCCGATGCGGCCGATTTCGTTTTTCTCATACTCCCAGCGGTACAGCGAGCCCGCCGAATTACCGGTGATCAGGTGCGAGCCGTCGGCGTCGAAGGCCAGGGCCGTGACCCGGTTGCCAAAGCCGTAATAGTTAAAGGAAATGGGTTCTTTCGTTAAATTTTGTAAATCAAATATCACCATCCGCCCCTTGTCCGCGCCGCAGGCCAGGTGTTTGCCATCGGGCGTGATGCGGGCGCAGAAAATGGGGATGTCTGTGCGAACATTTTGCAAGGAATCCAGGCCCTCAGGGTTTATCCTCCATGTACGCAGATTGCCATCGCTGCTGATACTAACGAGCTGGGTAGAGGCTTTGTTGACCAAAAGGGTATTGATGACGCCCCGGTGCGCCGGAATCACTTTGGGGATGCCCAGGAGTTGGTCGGTGGGCCAAAGGTACAGCTTGCCCGTCGCGCTGCCCGCGAACAGCTTATCCCCACTCTCCGAGAAGGCCAGCGAACGCAGCGACACCCCGCCTTTTTCGTTGGTGGCATACGATTTCACCGAAGGCTGTCCGGTCAAATCCGCACTCCATACCTTCACCGTACCGTCGTCGCCCGTGGAGGCGTAGGCGTTGCCGCCGGGTTTGGGGATTATGCTGCGCACCATGCCGCTGTGCCAGCGCAACACCGTTCTGGCATCGGCGGCTTTGGACAAAGCCTTGAAAATCTCGGGATTATCTTTTTGGCCGCCCGTGCGCAGGTTGAAGCGAAAGGCCTGGGCGGCCAGCAGGGCAGGCAGCGCATCCTGGCCGCCCTCGTTCATCTGGTACGACTGAATGGCGACCGAACGGGCCACGGCCCGGGCCCGCTGCTGCTCGGCGTCTTTCTGCGAGAGCTGCGCCTCGCGCCGCGAGGAGTCGGCCTGAAGGCGCAGCAGGTCGGCCAGGGCCTTGGACTTCACGGCCAGGTCTTTCTGCAATTCGGCCCTTCTCTGGGCCGAGTCGGCCTTTACCTTTTCGATTTCGGCGATTATTTTGGCCGCCTCCGCTTCCAGCCGCTTCAGTTCGGCGATACGCTGCTCCCGCACGGCGATGGAGCGCTGCTCCTCGGTGAGGCGGCGTTGCTGCTCGGCGATGATTTCCTGCTGTTCGGCAATTTTTTTCTGCGAAATGGACTCTTTCGTCTGCTCCTCGGCCCGAATCCGTTCCAGCATCGCCAGCTTTTCTTTCTCCAGCGACTGCTTGCGACTCTGTTCGGCGTCGTAGCGCAGCACCAGCGAGATCACCAGAAACAGCAGCGACAGCAGCGAGGCCACACCCATGACAATAGCGAAGTAGCGCGCCCTTTTCAACTCCCGATTCTGCCGGTCTTCGTTGTTTTTAATCGCGTTTTCTTGCTGAATTCGGCTGTAATCCAGGTAGTTGATTGCCCGCTCGAAGTAGGGGTCGTATTTCTCGGCCCATTCCAGCGTGGGCTGTTGCTCGCGCAGCCACTGAATGCCCAGTTGCAGTTCAGGGTTCATGAGTAGCCCCGTTTTGCCGGCTTGGTTCAGCTGCGCCGCTGCCCCGATTTTTTTATAGAGCTTGGCCGACTCGGTTTCTTCAGTAATCCATTCGCGCAGTCGCTCCCAGAGCGCCATGATTTTTTCCAACGAAATATCGATGAACGAATCCAGGTCGATCCGTTGCGTGTAGGAGGGCGTCAGGAACGATGAACCCTGCTGCCGGAAGCGGTTGACGACCTCCGTGAGCAACTCCCGCTCCATGCCCGAAACCCGCACGATGGTGCGCAGCCTCGTGGGGCGCATAACGCCGATGTCGCCGGGCGCCAGCATCACGAGCGACTTGAAGATTTTTTCGGTCGCCAGGCGGCATTTGTCGTTGGCCAGGCCATGGTAAATTTCCTCGGCGTGGCGCGAGATGGCTTCCTGCATCGTACCGATGGCCTCGTAATGGACTTCGTCGATCGGCTTGTCCGTTTCCAGGCTTTCCCAGTAGTTCCAGGTGCGCATCAGGGCATGCTGCATGATGGGCAGCTGGTCGAAACTGCCGCCGATTTCTTCCACCAGCCGATCGGTAAGGGCCGGGGCGATCATCGCTTCCCGCAACTCGACGGGCTTGACGATGGCCCGCCGGATTTCAGCCGGATTCATTTTGGGCAACAGGTAGTAGCCCCGGTTGATGACTTCGGTGAAACCCGCGTAATTGGTGCATTCGTCGAGGTAGTCGGAGCGCATTGTCAGTACGACGTAAATGGGGCTGTCAGGCTGCTGGATCATGTCCATAATCAGGGCGATCAGTTTCGCCGTGGCGCCGGAATAATGCACCTCGTCGTCGGACCGGGCCGCGCTCGGCCGAGCGCGATCCGGCTGGGCGTAGCGAAAAACCTCCTCGAATTGGTCGATGACCAGCAGAATATTGCTCCCCGCCAACTCCTTGAAAAGGCCGTACACCACGCGGGGGTTTTCCCTGATTTTTTCGGCCAAATCCTGGTAGCCATCTTCCGCGCCGTACAAATGCTTCTGCAATGCCTGCGCCAGCGAGCGAATCGGTGTTGCACCGGGCTTGAACACAATGACACTCCAACCCTCGTGCGCCGTGCCGCTGAGTTTGTCGCTATGCAGCGACGGGATCAAACCCGCCTTAATCAAAGACGACTTACCGCTACCCGATGAGGCCACAATCGCCAGAAAGCGGTTCGCCGACAGCTTGATGCGCAACTCTTCGATATGACTTTCGCGCCCAAAAAACAATGCCGAATCCTGCGACTCGAAACTCCTTAGGCCGGGAAAGGGGTTGGGGTGGCGGGACATGTTTTCGTTTAGTTGTCTAGTTGTGGAGGGGTTTAGATGTTCAATCCATTAAAATATTGATAGCGAGCAAACTAAACGACTAAACATCTAAACCCCTAAATAACATCTTGAAAACATTCCGATTCTTCCCATCTACTCTTTCATAGCTGAAATCGTCCACGCCTTTGACCGTCAGGAAAATGCCCAGGCCGCCGATTTTTCGTTCTTCGAGGGGCTTGGCGAGGTCTTCCTCGTCGGGGAGTTCGCGGGCGAGCGGGTCGAAGGGGGCAGAGGTGTCCTCGAAAATTACCGTGAGGGCTTCGTCGGTTTGCTCGTGCAGCACCTCGATGCTTCCTTCCAGGCCCGGCTCTTCGTAGCCGTATAGCACGATGTTGGTCGCGATTTCGTCGGCGGCCAGCTTGAGGTTGTAGCTGGCCTTTTTGCCGAGTCCCGCGTTTTGCGCTAGTTCCGCAGTGTAGTGCCGGATGAGGTCGATGGATTCGACCGTGCCGGGAAAGGTTTTTGATTGCATCTTAGCTCGGATACTTATCCACGACCGTAACACTATGCAGCAGGCCCGTGTGTTCGAGGGTGTCCACGATGGGTTGCTGCGGCTTAACGAGGTAGATGTTGAGCGACGGGCCGATTTTTTGTTTAGAAAAAATCAGCACCCGCAGCCCTGCCGAAGCCATGAAGCTCAGATTTTCCATGTCCAGCACCAGATCTTTGGGCGAATCCATCGCCACTTTTTCGATTTCTTTCTGGAACAGTCGGGCCGAGAGGGAATCCAATTCGCCTTCCAGGTAGATAGTGGCTACTTTGCCGGATTCTGGGGCGTCTTTTACGTTTGATTTTATTGAAAAGCTCATTTTTTTGAGTTTAAAGTTTAAAGTTTATGAGTTTAAAGTCACCCACCGCTACTTTCCTACCAGAATCATCACCGACCTTGGCCCTACCAGCACGTGGGTTTGGCTGTCGGTGCGGGGTTCTTTACCGAGGGGATTGACGGCTTCTTTTTCGGGCATGTCGGTGTTGACGAACACATGCCACTGGCGACCGTTGCTGAGCGGCGGCAGGTCGAACGACAGGCCCTCCCAGTACATATTCATGGCCACGTAAATCGTGTCGTCCTTGATCGCGCCCTGCTTGGCGTGGTCGCCGTCGAGCATAAAGGCGAACGAGCGGCTGCCCGGAGAGCCGTCCAAGGCCCAGGCGTGGGTACCGTGGAAGCTGATGTCCTGATAGCCGCTGCCCACGTAGTCGGTGTGCGTGAAGTGCGTCGAACTGCGCAGCACCGGGTGCGCCTTGCGGAAGCGGATCAGGCTCTGTGTGAACTCGAACAGGTGCTGGTTCTTTTTCAAGAGCGACCAGTCGAGCCAGTTGAGTTCGTTGTCGTGGCAGTAGGTATTGTTGTTGCCGTGCTTAGTTCGCCCCATTTCGTCGCCCATCAAAATCATCGGTACACCCTGACTGACCAGCAAGATAGCTAAGGCATTCTTAATCTGCTTGCGGCGGAGGAAATTAATTTCGATGTCGTCGGTTTCGCCCTCGGCGCCGCAGTTCCAGGAGTTGTTGTCGTTGGCCCCGTCGCGGTTGTCTTCACCGTTGGCCTCGTTGTGTTTTTCGTTGTAGGCGAAGGTGTCGTAGAGCGTAAATCCGTCGTGGCAGGTGATGAAATTGATGCTGGCCGTCGGTCCGCGGTAATAGTACAAGTCGGGCGAACCCTGGATGCGCTGTACCATTTCACCCACCATGCCCTCGTCGCCTTTGAGGAACTTGCGCAGGTCGTCGCGGTACTTGCCGTTCCACTCGGCCCAACGGCCGTAGGCCGGGAAAGTTCCCACCTGGTACAGTCCGCCCGCATCCCAGGCTTCGGCGATGAGCTTGCACTTGGCCAAAATCGGGTCGTAGGCCAGCGACTCCAGCAGCGGCGGATTACTGAGCGGACTGCCGTCCTGCGCCCGGCCCAGAATGGCGGC
>JBBSKK010000009.1:0-17815 GCA_038256395.1 Cytophagales bacterium
AAGAGCGAACAGATTCTGGGTGAATTGATGAAGCGCAATCCCGAAAAAAAACTCTACGCCGCCACCAAAATCCCTCCCAAAAACCGGACGTGGCCCTCGCGGGCGGAATTCTCGCTGGACGAAGTTTTTCCCGCCGACTACATCGTGGAATACACTGAAAAGAGCCTGCACAACCTGAACGTCGAGACTATCGACCTTATGCAGTTCCACGTCTGGGAAGACCACTGGGCCGGGCGCGACGAGTGGAAGGAAGCCATTCAGAAACTGACACAACAAGGGAAAGTACAGGCCTGGGGCATCAGCGTCAACCGCTGGGAGCCAGACAACTCGCTGGAAACGCTCAAGACCGGACTCATTGACGCCGTGCAGGTGATTTACAACATCTTCGACCAAAACCCCGAAGACCACCTCTTTCCGCTTTGCCGACAGCACGACGTCGGCATCATCGCCCGCGTTCCCTTCGACGAAGGCACGCTCACGGGTACGTTCACCAAAGAGACGACCTTTCCCGAAAACGACTGGCGCTCGACCTACTTCGTCCCGGAAAACCTGAACAGCAGCGTCGAACACGCCAACGCCCTGAAACCGCTCATTCCCGAAGGCATGACGATGCCCGAGATGGCACTGCGCTTCATCCTGGCCAACGACGACGTCGCCACAACCATCCCCGGAATGCGGAAACTGCCGCACGTGCAAGCCAACACCGCCGCCAGCGACGGCAAGGCGCTTTCAAAAGATTTGTTGGAAAAGTTGAAACCACAACGCTGGGATCGCGAGCCCACCGAATGGTCGCAATGAGCGTGTGGCAGAGAGGTTCCAAAGTTATTGTTCCAACTTTATTTCTATCAACGCCACGATTTCCTGACGGTTCTTCGCCCTGGCAAAATCCAGAGGCGTTTTACCATCCTGAGAACGGAGACTCAAATCTGCCCCGGCTTCCAGGAGCAATTTGACAACCTCCTCATTATTCTGCCAAATCGCATCGTGCAGGGCCGTATAGCCGTTGTACGGGCCTTGCTTGTCGATATCGATTTTGTATTCGATCAACAGCCTGGCGGCGCCGGCTCTTCCCGCGTAGGCAGCGGCGTGTAACGCGGTGGCCTTCATCGATGGATCCACGGCGCGGACATCGGCACCGGCTTCCAGCAGTAACTTCACGATTTGATCCTGGCCTTTGTAAGCCGCCATCACCAGAGGAGCGTTCTGGCTGGCGTCCAACTCATCGACGTCGGCCCCTTCCCGAATGAGCTGCTGAACGAGTGAAACGTTATTTTTATCGATGGCATTCATTAGAGCGGTCATAACGTAGCTTATTTTGAGTAAAGTAATCGTTCAAGATACGTTGACCGGGCCGACCGGCCAAATTCGGGGCGGAAATTATGTCAAGCAAGCAACCCGGCCCGGTTTTTGCTTCATGACCGATTCGTTACCTTTACCGAAAAAATGCGATCGGATGAGAATGAGGGCCTGGCTGCTTTGGGGAGGTTGGTTTTGGATGATTGCACAGGCAGCAGCGCAGCAACTGCCGCAGGGCAGCCTGTACACGCTCAATCCCTTCGTAGTGAACCCCGCGCTGTCGGGAGCTTACGACTTTGCCGATGTTCGGCTCAGCTACCGCCGCCAATGGATGGGCCTGGACGACGCCCCGAACACCGCCTACCTCACTGCCCACACGCCCATCGGCTATGGCGATAAAGTACAAACCACCGCCCGCACCCCGCGCTACGCCAACCGGACTGGCATGCCCCCCACCCCGCCCGTGGGTTCTTGGCGCTTTGGCGCGGGAGCCGTGCTACTCGCCGACCGCACCGGGCCGACCGAGCGCAACCTCGCCCAACTGACGGGGGCAGCGCACCTGAGTTTGGCGGGCGACTGGCAATTTTCAGTGGGGCTTGGAGCGGGAATTTTACAATATAACTTCCGCTTCGACCGCATCACCACCGCTACTCCTTCGGATCCCATCCTACCCGATGGCCGGGTTTCGGTGCTGAAACCTTACTTTTCAGCGGGATTGTTAGTTCGGAAAAATAAATTTTGGGGAGGCGTTTCGGTGCTTTCGCCTTTGGCCGTTTCCCTGGCCTACACCACGCCCGCTGGGGGTGAAGCTGCCAGCAAACTGCTTCCTCACTACTACCTTACGGCCGCCTATCGCCTGAATGTGGCCGAAGAATGGGCGTTGATTCCGCAAATCTGGATCAAGAGCGTCGGCAAAGTTCCGCTTTCGGTGGACGGGCAACTACGGCTTCAATACGCCGACCGACTTTGGGGCGGGGTGCAGTATCGGGTGAGCGATAGCATTGGTGCCATGCTGGGAATGGCTCTGTCGCCCAGTTTCACGCTCAGCTACGCTTACGACTATCCGCTTTCGGCCATCAACTCGGTGTCGTCGGGTAGCCATGAAATACTGCTGGGCTTCCGATTTAATAACCGGGCGGCGATTTATTGTCCGCCGATGGGCTGGTAAACTGCGGGTTGAATTAAGGCCGAATGCCCCTGAAAACGGGGCATTTTTCGTATCATTGCAACCTTGAACACAACCCGCTATCCGTACGTATGGATATTTCGATATTAATTATAATCCTCAGTTGCACGGTGCTGTTGTCGTACGCTTTTGACCTCATCAGCACTCGCACCAAATTGCCTTCGGTCGTAATGCTCCTGGCCTCAGGGATGATTGGCCGACAGGTTACCGACTATTTCAACGTCAAGATACCCGGCGTGGACGTACTGCTGCCCACGCTCGGCACCATCGGTTTGATTTTGATCGTACTGGAAGGCGGCCTCGACCTCGAACTCAGCGGCGGCAAGCACAAACTCATCGGGCGAACTTTGCTCTCGGCCCTGCTCGGGCTGCTGCTGAGCATGGTGGTTATCGCGGGAATTTTTTACTTGTTACTGGGCGAAAGCTTCTACAACGCCGTGGTCACCGCCACGCCCTTTGCCATCATCAGCAGCGCGGTGGCCATTCCCAGCGTGAGCGGACTGGAAAAACGAAGGCGCGAGTATATGGTGTACGAATCCTCGCTGTCGGACATTTTGGGGCTAATGCTATTCAATATACTGGTGTTGCCCAGTAATTCGGGCTGGGAATCGGCAGGTCAGTTTCTGAAAAGCACGGTGCTGATCGTGATAATCTCGGCCATTTCGTGCTTTGTACTACTGTACCTCATCGCTCGCATCAGCCACCATGTCAAGTATTTGCCCATTATCTCGGTGCTGTTCCTTATTTATGCCGTGGGCAAGTTCTACCATCTCTCGTCATTACTGGCGATTCTGATCTTTGGGCTATTCTTAAATAATACGGAGTTGTTCGTTCGGGGAAAGCTGAATACTTATTTCAAAAACGACCTGTTCGAGGCCGAATTGGAACAGTTCAAGCAGCTTACCGCCGAGAGTGCCTTCGTAATCCGCACGTTTTTCTTCCTGATTTTCGGCTACTCCGCCGACCTGAGTGACTTCGCCGATCTGGACGCCTGGATCGTGAGTCTGCTCATCCTGCTGGCTATCCTGGGTACGCGCTTCCTGACGCTGAAAACCACGTTCCGGGGCAGCTTGAATCCGTTGCTGTACATCGCCCCGCGCGGGTTGATTACGGTATTGCTTTTCCTGTCCATCCCTGAGCAATACATGGTCGTAGGTTTCCGTAAGGGCATTTTGATGATTACCATTATCATCACGGCTATCACCATGATGCTGGCCGTAATGACTTACAAAGGACCACCGGAAGAAGAGGAATTGGACGAAGAGTTAGAGGAAATCCCAAAAAGCCCAGAACCGCCTTTGCCGCTGATAAAGCGGGGATGATTCCTGCGAGAAGGCTTCCCGCTCGAAGGAGATATTGCGATAGGCCTGGTAATGATTTTGGTAATGCAGGTACCGGATGAAGTACTCGACAAAATACCAGATATAGAACAGCAAAAAGCCCATTTCCAACTGCTGACGCAGGTGAATGCGCTCATGGTGAAGGAGTTTCTCACCCGGTTTTTTGCTTTTTACAAAAACAAAAGGATAGAATGCTAGCCCCATCACCCACAAGAAAGGGACTCGAATCACGAAGCCTTTGAAACCAGGAGTCAAGAGTTTGAAAGTTGAAAAGTTGAAAAGATTAATAAACAGCGCTTATACCCAAGCGAAGAACCAAACCTAAAATCTAAATGCTTACCACTATTATCATCATTTTTGTCGTCGGCTACCTGGCAATTGTCCTCGAAGAAACCATCAAAGTAAACAAAACTGCCTCAGCACTCATCACGGGCGTACTATGCTGGACGGCTTACGTTCTGTACAGTTCTGAAACCGAATTTGTCGTCGAAGAGTTATCGGCGCACCTGGGCGAGATTTCCGAAATCCTCTTTTTCCTGCTCGGCGCGATGACCATCGTAGAGTTGATCGACGCCCACGAGGGCTTTGCCATCATCACCGAACGCATCAAAACCCGCAATCCCGTCTCGCTGCTCTGGATTATCTGCATCCTGACGTTTTTCCTGTCCGCTCTGCTCGACAACCTGACAACATCCATCGTGATGGTATCGCTGCTACGCAAGATAATGCCCGAAGGCGAACAACGCAAGCTGATGGCCGGCATGATTATCATCGCCGCCAATTCCGGCGGAGCCTGGTCGCCCATCGGCGACGTGTCCACAACCATGCTCTGGATCGGCGGACAAGTGAGTACTTTCGCCATCATCACCAACCTGATTGTTCCCAGCATGGTGTCGCTGGCCGTGCCGCTGCTGTACATGACTTTCGCCATGAAAGGAAGCCTGAAAGCCATACCTGTGCTTTCAGGCGACGACGCTGCACCTAATTTCAACGCTAAAAATGGTGTTTCGCGTAGTCAGGGACGGCTCATGCTGTACGCTGGTGTCCTTGGTTTGCTTTTCGTTCCCGTCTTCAAAACCGTCACCCACTTGCCGCCCTACATGGGAATGCTGCTGTCGCTGGGCGTATTGTGGGTGCTGTCCGAAATCCTCCACAGCGATAAGGACGAGGAAGATCGCCTGCCCTACACGCCCGCCTACGCCCTCAGCAAAATCGACGTTCCCAGCATCCTCTTTTTTCTGGGCATTCTGGCCGCTGTCGGAGTGTTGGAAGCCACCAATGTCCTCAGCGATCTGGCCGGGCGGCTCGATGCCCTGGTTGGCAATCAGGACGTTATCGTCATAGTCATCGGAGCCGTTTCGGCTATCGTGGACAACGTCCCGGTGGTAGCGGCGGCAATGGGTATGTACAGCTTGGCGGATTTCCCCCAGGACCACAAGCTGTGGGAGTTTATGGCCTACTGCGCCGGCACGGGTGGTAGTATGCTCGTTATCGGCTCGGCGGCGGGCGTTGCGGTCATGGGCATCGAGAAGCTGGATTTCATCTGGTATCTGAAAAAAATCGCCTTCCTTGCGATGATCGGCTATTTGGCCGGGGCGGGGGTGTATCTACTGATGTTTTAACTCCTCTATTTCAGTACATTTGTTTCAAAAACAAACTGAAACAAAACCATGAAACACAAAGCTATTTTTGCAGTAACACTCGGCTTGCTACTAAGCCTGAGTAGCATCGCCCAGGATCTCACGACCGCCGACGCCGTGATTGACAAGTACTTAACCGCCGTTGGCGGCAAGGACAAAATCCGCGCGATCCAGGACATGACCCTCAGCGCGACGACCGATATGCAGGGCCGTACCCTGGAAACGGAGACGAAGCTGAAAATGCACAACAAGTTTAAGCAGACTTCCTACATGATGGGCAACGAGGCGGGTGGCACCACCTACGACGGCACAACGCTCTCGCGCTCGATGCGCGGCCAAACGACGACCAAAGAAGGCAAGGAAGCCTACCAGGAATTTATCCTGAACCACCCCTTCCCTGAAATCTTCTACGATTCGCTCCAAGTGGAGAAAAAGCTGGTCGGTACGGAGAAGGTGGACGGCAAAGACACTTACGACGTGGAGTTCACTGCCAACGGCAACACCTGGCACGACTACTTCGACAAAGACTCGGGCCTAAAAGTGCGGCGCACCGCCACTACCGAATCACCACGCGGCAAGCAGCAGGCCGAGTTCAACTACGGCGATTACAAAGCCATCAACGGTATCAAATTCCCCTTCACCAGTAGTCGGAAATTCGGCCAGTTCGAGATGAGTTCCGAAACGCAGTCGATCAAACTCAACAAAGGGATAGACGACAAGGTTTTTAGAATAAAATGATGAATGATAAGTAGATGATGGATATAGGTTTCTTACTGGGCAACGAAAAAATAAGTTTCTCTTGCAGATAAGAAAGAACAACTGGTCACTTACCAAAGAATGGGTTAGCACCCAATCATCCCCGGCTAATATCCAGTACCTCAAACTCCACCGTACCCGCCGGAACTTTTATTTCGGCGACTTCGCCTACTTTTTTGCCCAATAAACCTTTGCCGATGGGCGAGCCGACGGAAATTTTCCCGGTTTTCAGGTCGGCTTCTTCTTCCGAAACCAGCGTGTAACTCATCTCGGCACCATTCTTTTTATTCTTTATCTTGACGGTGGACAGCACGGCGACCATCGAGGTGTCGATGGAGGATTCGTCCAGGATGCGGGCGTTGGAAAGCACTTCTTCCAGCTTGGCGATCTTCATCTCGTGCAGACCCTGCGCGTCCTTGGCAGCGTCGTACTCGGCATTCTCGCTCAGGTCGCCCTTATCGCGGGCCTCGGCAATTTGGTGGGCAATGTGCGTGCGGCCCTTGGTCTTCATCTCGTTCAGCTCGGCTTTCAAGCGGTTGAGGCCTTCTTCGGTGTAGTATGATACCTTTGCCATATGTCAGATAGACGTTTTAATTTTTTAGAAAAAGTTTTTCGGTCGGGGTATTATAACAAAAAAGAACGGCGCGCCGACCGTTCAAGGAGAATCAAAAAATCACTCGAAGGAGTGATCGTCAGGTCGCCTGAGTCGGGATGCCGTATCGGAAAATTTGCTGCATAGTCCAATCTTGGACGACAAATTTAGCAATATTTGTAATAAATCGTTCTTCGTTCAACGTTCTTCGTTCAACGTTCAGCGATTTGCTCAATAAATCGGTGTTCGTGCAGCGATATTACACCGGGTCGGCCCTCACAACTCTCAACTAAATAAGTGCGCTTCCTTCGTCTCCTCATTCAGCTAGTACTGCTTTTCCTCCTCATAGTCGGGGCCATCTCGCTGTGGGAAAACTGGCGGACGGGCGACTGGCTGCCGAATTGGCTTTCCAAAGAAAACAAGCTGGAAAACACGCAGACCGTGGTTTTGCAGGAAATCACCTCGCTGGGCAAGCTGGAACTGGTGCGTTATAATTTCAAGGACATCGTGGAACAACAGATTACGAAGCTATGGTTACCCGACGCCAAGGCGGTTCTCATCGTGCAGGGCGAGGCCGTCGGTTGCGTGGACCTCACCCAGATGGATATCGCCGACATCGACGCCGGACAGGATACGCTGGTCATCCGCCTGCCCGAGCCGGAAATCTGCTTTTTCAAGATCGACCACGACCGCTCGAAGGTCTATAATACCGAATACGCCTTCATGGAGGAGGCCCAACTCGTGCAGGAAGGCTACAAGCAAGCCGAGCGGCAAATTCGGCAGTCGGCTCTGGATATGGGGATTTTGGAACAAACGCGCGAAAACGCCCGCAAAATGCTGACACCCATTCTGGAACGGACGTCGGGGAAGAAGGTGGTATTATTATTTCCTATGAAAGGGGAGTTACCGAAGTTACGATAAAGGAGAAAGGGAGGAAAGGAGGAAAGGAAATATTCGGGTTCAATCTCCTTTTCTCCCTTCCTCCATCCTCCTTTCCTCCTTAACAAAAAACATGTCTTTCAACCCCACGCCGCTAAGCTGATGGGTTTTCATTTCCTGTAATAAATAGAAGATTTTTTCGGCGGCGCGTTCGTAGGGAAGGCCGTCGGGGCGGATGTTGGAGACGCAGTTGCGGCGTTCGTCGGTCAGGCCCGCGCGGGGGCGGTGCGTGAGGTACGCGCCCAGGCTGTGGGGCGAGGTCAGGCCGGGGCGTTCGCCAATCAAGATGAGTGAAATTTCGGAGCAGAGGCCCTCCCCTATTTCGTCGGCGATGGCCACGCGGCCCTGCTCCACCATCGCGATTGGAGCCAGCCGCCAGTCGACCTTCCGGATTTTTATCAATAACAACTTTACGACCTCGACCGCGTGGGTGTTGACCGCCACGGCGGAAAGCCCGTCGGCGACGACGATGCAGAGGTCGTTCTCGGGTTGTTTTAGCTTTTTAATTTCCCGGCGGGAATCCGAATGAAGAACGCGGCCATAATCGGGTCGCAACAAGTACTCGCGCCTATCTTCGGCCTGGCTTTGCAGCCGCACCGAGGACAAGCCCAAATCTGTCAGTTGGCCCTCCATTTTCTTCAAATCAAAAACCGAATAGACTGCATCGCGGGCGCGGGCGTGGTCGAGTTTGAATTCCAGCAGCCGCCGCGTGGGCAGGCTGTGGCCCGTGCGGCCCAATGCCACGCGGGCGGGGGTGTGCTGCCGCAGATTAAGGGTTGTAAGTTGCTGGTCTAACGACATATTGATTCCGGTTTTTTCTGGTATGAGTACCAAAAATGGTTATTTTTTCTGATCTGTACTTTGCTTTTCTCTGAATTTCACGATTCTAGTGATCAAATCCAGCGGCATCGGCGCTTCCAGAGGAAATTGCACCGAACCTTTGGGAATCCGGCGATGTAATCGTCAATGTTTTTGGGTCTTTCGGTTGTCATAATCATGGCGAATTTGGGTAAATTCAGTATGCGACGAGACTTTGAAACGAACAATATTACCACGATAATTAGCTAACCACCGAAAAATGAGAATAAGCTTTCTAAAACCTTCGACTATTTTAGGGTTCGTTTTACTCTTCACGATAAAGTCTTACGCCCAGCGGGAGGTGCTTTATGAACAATACATCCAGAACCCGATGGCGATTAACCCGGCTTTTACGGGCATGCGGGAGGACTTCAACATGACGACACTACTACGGAGGCGCTGGTTTACGATTCCTAACTCCCCTATTACCCAGACCTTCGCCATGGACGGCACCGTAGCCAATGGCAAAATCGGCCTGGGCTTGCAGGCATTGAACGACCGGCTTTCCCCCTACTACACCACAGGCGTGTACGGCTCGGGGGCGTACCACTGGGATGCCTCGGTATCGTGGCGGATTTCGCTGGGGGTGCAGGGCGGCATCAATGTGCTGCCTTTGTACGATTTCGCCTCGGGGGTTTCCACCAATGGGGTGCTGGGCAGCTTCGGGGCAGGCGTTTGGTTGCGCTACGCCGAGCAGTTTTACCTGGGAATTTCCAAGCCGGAACTCCTGTCACAGAACTTCGGTAGCAGTCGGCAGTCGCTTCTCACCTACCGCCAGCCGCTTTTCTTCACCGCCGGGGCCAGGTTTGACGCGGGCGAACAATGGCAGGTTACGCCCAGCGCACTTATCGTACAGGAAAAGGGACTCCCGCTGCGCGTGGATGTCGGGGCGCGGGCCTGGTACGACGAAAAAATCGGTTTTGGCGCATTTTACCGCATGGCTGCCGTCAATTACGTCCAGTTATCGGGGGAAGCACAGTTGGGCAAAAACGTTCGACTGGGCTATATCTTCAACTCGCGGGCCATTGAAAGTACCATCGTGGGCATCAACAACAATCCGCTGACCATCCATGAACTCATGCTCAAATTTATTCCCAGTCCCACCAAATTTCACCTCAACTGATGGATCAGGAATCGCACCTAAATTGGCCTTGGCCCCGAAAAAGGTTATTTTTCTACCTTACTTTGGATTACATCACTTAACTTTGCAGGCCAAAAGAAAAAGCACCAATCGCGATGGATAATTACTCGTACATAGCCAATTCCGAACCCTCTTATATCGAGGAACTTTACAAATCTTACCAACAGGACCCGACCTCGGTCGAAGAAAGCTGGGCGAGGTTTTTCGAGGGCTTCGATTTTTCCAATAAATACCCAAAAAACGGTTCTGCAGCCTCCAATAGTGCTGCGACCGCAGCTTCTCCCAACGGCGTAGCCACCAAATCAACTTCGGTCAGCGAGGACCGCATCCGCAAAGAAATGGAGGTGGTTCACCTCATTCGCGGCTACCGTTCGCGCGGCCACCTGGTGGCTACTACCAATCCGATTCGGGAGCGCAAAAAT
This sequence comes from Cytophagales bacterium, assembly GCA_038256395.1. Classification (GTDB taxonomy): domain Bacteria; phylum Bacteroidota; class Bacteroidia; order Cytophagales; family Spirosomataceae; genus Persicitalea. Next base: position 10,171 of record JBBSKK010000009.1, read on the forward strand.
CGCAAGCCACTTTTGGAACTGGGCGATTTTAAGCTGGAAGAATCCGATTTCGACACGGTTTTTGAGGCCGGAACCGAAGTGTTCGGCAAGCCTGCCACGCTGCGGGACATCGTGGATGCGCTGAAAAAGATCTACACCAGCGACATTGGCTTCGAGTACCTCTACATTCGCGACCGCGAGCAGAAAAACTGGCTGCGCGAGAAAATCGAGAAGGAGGCGTTGGATATGAATTTTTCCATTGAAGAGAAAAAACATATTCTGTCCAAGCTCAACGAAGCCGTCGTTTTCGAAAACTTCCTGCATACCAAGTACATTGGCCAGAAACGTTTTTCGCTGGAAGGAGGCGAAACGACTATTCCCGCCCTCGACGCCATGATTAACAAGGCAGGCGAGATGGGCGTGAAGGAAGTGATGATCGGCATGGCCCACCGGGGCCGCCTGAACGTGCTGGTGAACACTATGCGCAAAACTTACGAGCAGGTCTTCAACGAGTTTGAGGGCAACCTGCCCGACCAGGTATGGGGCGACGGCGACGTGAAGTACCACATGGGTTTCTCGTCCCAAATCAAAACACCGGGAGGGCAGGAAATGTATTTAAAACTTGCCCCTAATCCCTCGCACCTCGAGGCCGTCAATCCGGTGGTGGAAGGCTTCATCCGCGCCCGCGCCGACGGCATGTACAACAGCGACTACGACCGGGTGCTGCCCGTGCTGATCCACGGCGACGCCGCCGTGGCGGGCCAGGGTATCGTGTACGAAGTAACGCAGATGTCGGGTCTCGACGGCTATTATACCGGCGGCACGATTCACTTCGTCATCAACAACCAGGTCGGTTTCACGACCGACTTCGAGGACGCGCGATCCAGCATTTACTGCACCGACGTGGCTAAGATCGTGGACGCCCCCGTGCTGCACGTCAACGGCGACGATCCCGAGTCGGTCGTGTACTGCATGCATCTGGCCGTGGAGTATCGCCAGAAATTCAACAAGGACATTTTTATCGACATGGTGTGCTACCGCCGCCACGGTCACAACGAGTCGGACGAGCCGAAATTCACGCAGCCCGTACTTTACAAATACATCGAAAACCACCCGAATCCCCGCGAGATTTACCAAAAAAAGCTGGTGGAGCGCGGCGATGTGGACGCCGAACTGGCCGCCACCATGGACAAGGAATTCAAGGCCCTCTTGCAGGAACGCCTCGAGATGGTAAAGCAGAAAGTGCTGCCCTACGCCATGCCCAAGCTCGAATTGGAATGGCAGAGCCTGCGTAAGTCCACGCCCGAGGATTTTGAGAGATCGCCCAACACCGGCGTTCCGCTGGAAACTTTGGAAAAAATCGGGAAGGCCATTACGACCATTCCCGAAGGTTTCCAAACACTCAAGCAAATTGACAAACTGCTCAAAGATCGTCATCAGATGGTTTTTGATGATAAAATGGTCAACTGGGCTACCGCCGAGTTGCTGGCTTATGGCTCCGTTGTGGCTGAGGATAAAATTGTGCGCGTCAGCGGCCAGGACGTGCAGCGGGGGACTTTCTCGCACCGCCACGCGGTGCTGCACGACGCTGAAACCAACCAGGCGTACAATAGCCTGAGTCATATCCAGGAAAAGCAGGGGCGATTCATGATTTACAATTCCCTGCTTTCGGAGTACGGCGTGCTGGGCTTCGAGTTTGGCTACGCGATGGCCAACCCCGGTGCCCTGGTAATTTGGGAAGCGCAGTTCGGCGACTTTGTCAATGGCGCCCAGGTGATGATCGACCAGTTCATCACGTCCAGCGAAACCAAGTGGGACCGCTGGACCGGGCTGGTCATGCTGCTTCCGCACGGCTACGAAGGCCAGGGACCCGAGCACTCCAATGCCCGCCCCGAGCGCTTTCTGCAACTGGCGGCGGATAATAACATTTTTATTGTCAACGTCACCACGCCCGCCAACCTGTTTCACATGATGCGGCGGCAGTTGGCTTTGCCTTTCCGCAAGCCACTCATTGTGATGTCGCCCAAGTCGATGCTGCGGCATCCGCTATGCATCTCGCCGCTGGACGATTTGGTGAAAGGACGTTTTCAGGAAACCATCGGTGATAGCTACGCGGATCCCAAGAAAGTAAAGAAAGTACTGCTGGTGACGGGTAAGCTTTACTATGAGCTTTTTGAAAAACAACAAGCCGACAACCGCGACGACGTAGCCATCATCCGGGTAGAGCAAATGCACCCTTTCCCCAAAAAGCAACTGGACGCTCACATCGCAAAATACAAGAAGGCCAAAGTATATTGGGTGCAGGAAGAGCCTTTCAACATGGGTGGCTGGACGTTCATGCTGCGCATGTACCCCGAACAGCCTTTGGAAGTAATCGCCCGCCGCTCCAGCGCCTCACCCTCCACCGGCTTCGCCAAAATCCACAAGCAGGAGCAGGAGGAGATCATTCGGAGGGCTTTTGAATGATTGGAATTTGGGTTAAAGGTCAAGGGTTAAAAGGTTAAGGAGCGCCGATTTCGATTGCCGCTAACCTCTGACCGCCACGGGGCGCCCCGCTTAACCATTAACCGTTTAACCGTTTAACCTAATTTTTGACATGGCAGAATTACAAATAAAAGTTCCCCCCGTGGGCGAGTCTATTTCCGAAGTGACCATTGGCACCTGGTTCAAGAACGACGGGGATGCCGTCAAGATGGACGAAGTGATCTGCGGGCTGGATTCCGATAAGGCGACCTTTGAACTCACCGCCGAAACCGATGGCGTACTACACATTAAGGCACAGGAAGGCGACACGCTGGCGATTGGCGACCTGATCGCCACGATCGATCCCAATGGCGCGTCTTCCAACGGCTCGGCGCCCAAGGAGCAGCCAAAGTCGGAACCCGAGATGGACACGCCCGTAGCCAAATCTGAAAAGGCGGAGGCTGATACAATTGCCGAGCCGAAAACTTCGGGGATTTCGCCTAAGGTCATCGAGATGACCGTGCCAACGGTCGGCGAGTCCATTACGGAAGTGACTATCGCATCCTGGAATAAAAAGGACGGGGCGCAGGTGGAACTGGACGAGATTATCTGTGAACTGGAATCGGACAAAGCTACCTTCGAGTTGCCCGCCGAGTCGGCGGGCACGCTGCGCATCGTGGCTGCCGAAGGCGACACGCTGGAAATCGGCGCGGTGATTTGCCGCATCGAGGTCGGGAGCGGTGCTTCTTCATCCGCCCCCGGCGCGAGTGTCGCCAACGCTTCCAACCAGCCCGGCGAGGCCGAAGTACCGACGGTTCACCAGTCCGGAGCCGAAGAATTCAGCGGCAATTTCGCCCACACTTCCCCCGTAGCGGCCAAGATTTTGGCCGAAAAAGGTATCGATCCCAACCAGGTGAAAGGCACTGGGGCGGGCGGGAGAATCACCAAGGAAGACGCGCTCAACGCGCAGAAATCGAACGGGAAAGCACCCGCTGGCCAAGCACCTGTCTCGAAAGCATCCGCCGAAGGCGCTCCAAAAGCACCGGCTGCTTCGGCGTCCGAAAAATCGTCGCCGCCCGCTGTCGACCAACGCGGACAACGTCGCGAGAAGACGTCGTCGTTGCGCCGCACGATTGCCCGCCGTCTGGTGGCTGTAAAAAACGAAACGGCCATGCTCACCACCTTCAACGAAGTGGACATGAAGCCGATCATGGATCTGCGGGCGCAGTACAAGGAGAAATTCAAGGAAAAGCACGAAGTCGGTTTGGGCTTTATGTCTTTCTTTACCAAGGCCATTTGCACGGCTTTGCAGGACTTCCCCGTGGTGAATGCCTACCTGGACGGCGACGACATCGTGTACAACGACTATTGCGACATTTCTATCGCTGTATCATCACCGCGTGGATTGGTAGTACCTGTGATTCGCAACGCCGAAAAGCTGTCGTTTGCCGGGATAGAAAAAGAAATCGTCCGCCTGGCCACCCGCGCCCGCGATGGCAAGCTGGGTATCGATGAAATGACCGGTGGCACGTTCACGATTACCAACGGCGGCATTTTTGGCTCGATGCTCTCGACGCCGATCATCAACGCACCGCAGTCGGCTATTCTGGGCATGCACAACATCGTCGAGCGTCCCGTGGCGCTGAATGGCGAGGTCGTGATTCGCCCGATTATGTACGTAGCGCTTTCTTACGACCACCGCCTTATCGACGGTAAAGACTCAGTGAGTTTCCTCGTGCGGGTGAAGCAGTTGCTGGAAGATCCCGCCCGAATGTTGCTGGAAATGTAGGATTTATCTTCTTGATTTTCAGTATTCATTGAAATAAAAAAAGAACCTGGCAAATTTGCCAGGTTCTTTTTTTATTTTCGGCATTGTTTTTGAGCGCCTTGGTTATTCAGTAAAAAACGGAACCCTATGCAACGTAACCTACTCATCGTATGCTTTGCGCTGGCCGCGCTGGTCGGCTGTAAAAACTCAAGCGGTGGAGACCCTGAACCCGAACCCCAGGAGAAAGGCTGCAAAGTTGCCTCGGAAACCGTCGACGGCAAGCCCTATCGTAACTACGAATACGATGCCGATAAGCGACTTTTCCGCATCGTGCAGTACGAAAACAAGGCAACCAACCGAATCGAGAAGCGCTATACCTTCGAGTATGATTCTGCCGGAACGGTGAAAGTGGTGCGCGAGACCAATTTGTTGGCACCTTTTTTTAATTTTCAATACAACCTGCAGTACGCCGGCATTGGTCGTCTCGATACGATTAGAAAGTACCAGGTGGTCAATTCCGGCCCAAAAATTTTGGAAACGTACACGTTGGAATACGATGTCAAGGGATTGATTACCAAATACAAATGGAAGGATAACTACCTGCGTTACGAGTATGACGAAAATGGCAACCTGACTAAATGGTTTGTCAGCATTCCCGCGATTTCTCCCGAAGTAATAGCCGCCGAATACGGAAATTATAACGGTAAGCGTAATGTGTACGCCGACACCCGCCCTGCCGAACTTGTGAATATCGTTACCGGACAGGGGAATAGCAAGCAGAATCCGGGCAGCTTCAAGTACCATGAGGCCAGTTTGCGACCCGTTCAAAACGGCTTGGTCGATTACAAGTACAATGAACGAGAGCTACCCACCGAGGCCAATATATCGCTCTTTGCGCCCGACGGCAGCCCGGCTGCAACCCAGGTTTTTAAATTTACCTATATCTGCAATTGAGTTTTTTGTTGCCTCCGCTTACTGGTCCTTAGCAGCGGCATTTTGGGGCGCGTAGGAATAGCCGTAGCTCTTCAAAGCATCCAGCACGTTTTGGATGGCCCTGGACTTGATGGCGGGGGATTCCTTTTCGGCATCGGGGCTTTTAATCCAAAAACTGACTTTCAGGCAAAGCGCATTCGATTTGGTTTCTTCGACGCTCGCCAAGGCTTCGTGCTGGCGGCTCCCGTGCAGCACGCCATCCGTGTCTCTAAGTGCCTTTTCAATGAGCGGAATTGCCTTTTTATAGTCTTCGCGGTTGTCCAATTCAACGCCGAATTCCAGCCGCAGGAAATCATCCACCGAGTAGTTGTAAAGCGGGTTGTTCAGAATCCCGGCATTGGGAACGAAAACATCTTTTCCGTCGAGAGTCTTGATGATCGTTTCGCGCAGCGTCATATCGATCACCCGGCCCTTCACGCCCTGGCTTTCGACCAGGTCGCCAATTTGGAAAGGGCGCTTGAAGGCCAGCAGAATCCCCGCCAGGAAATTTTCGCCAATATCTTTCAGGGCAAATCCCAAAATAAAGGCCGACAGCCCGGCACCCGCCAGGATATTTGTTACGGCTCCGTCAAATCCGAGGGCGCCTAACGCTACCGAAAAGCCCAGAATCAGCATGACCCAGTAGCCGATATCGCCCAAGAATCCCGTCAACAAGCTATCGTTGGAATTCCTCAATATTCGGGGCAGCAGCCAACGCCGGACCTGCCGGGCAATGAAAAGGAAAAGCAGGAAAAGTACGACGGCTAAGGCCAGCCGGGGGAGAATTTCTACAAATCCCAGATAGTAGCCGTGGAGGACTTTCCAGAGGTCGTTGGTGAATTGATCCATGAAAAAATGTTTGTAAGTCGAAACAGCCGCGAAACTAAGCAAAAACCCTTCCGGGCGCTTACAATTTCGGATTCTGCTTGTGCCGATCCTTATCCCGCGCCGTTTTCTTGGCCATGTTTTTTTCAAAAGCTTCGGTCAAATCCACACCCGTCTGATTAGCCAGACAGATCAACACCCAAAGCACATCGGCCATCTCGTCGCCCAGATCCTTGTCCAAATCCGATTTCTTGAACGACTGATCGCCGTAAGTTCGAGCCATGATGCGGGCCAATTCCCCGACTTCCTCGGTCAAGATGGTCATATTGGTCAGTTCGGAGAAATACCGGACGCCGTATTCTTTGATCCAGGCATCGACCTGAGCTTGGGCTTCTTGGAGGGTCATATTTTTGGGAGGAAAAAAAGAGGAAAGAATTTATTTCAGCCGATAGCCCCTGTCAGGCTGAGCGTAGCCGAAGCCCGACAGCCATCAAACCCGATTCTTCGAATCGACGATAATCGTCACCGGGCCGTCATTGGTGAGGTTTACTTTCATGTCGGCTCCGAATTCGCCCGTTTGGATGGGTTTGCCTAGTTCTTTACCCAAAAACTCGATCATTTGTTCGTAGAGCGGGATGGCGATTTCGGGGCGGGCGGCTTCGATGAAGGACGGGCGATTGCCTTTTTTGGTATTAGCGTGCAGGGTAAATTGGCTGATGAGGAGGATATTTCCATTCACACTTTTTAAGTCCAGGTTCATCTTACCCTCGGCGTCGCCGAAGATGCGCATTTGCACGATTTTTCGGCCCAGCCATTCCAAATCTTCTTTTGTATCAAAGGCAGAAATACCAAGCAAAACCAGGAAGCCTACGCCAATTTGGCCTTTTACGGTTCCTTCGATGGTCACGGACGCACCATTTACGCGCTGAATTACGGCAATCACGATCTGTTATCTTTCACTACCAAAAAAAAGTCATTATCCAGTTCCAGGTAGCCGTAGTCGTACACAAAGTAATAGACGCTGCCTTTCTGGGTGACGCGTTGGCTGGTCATCAGGTTAAAGTCGAACCCCTTGGCAGCGAGAGTACTGCGGGTGGTTTTGTGCTTGTCTTCGGGACAGATTTCTTCCAGGATGCGGCGGTTGCGGCGCAGTTGGTTGTTGGTGTTCCGCACTACGTTGTACTGGTCGGAGTTCAGCTTATTGTTGTAAGCATTGCGGCACATATCCGAGCAGAACTTTTTGTCCGCTCGGCCTGAGAAGGGTTGGTCGCATTCTAGGCAGTTTTTCATGATTAGGTTTAGGTTTGATTTGTCGAGTTCTGTGCAATCTATTGATTTACATTTATTTGCAAAACGTAAAAGAGGATAAATGTTACGAATAGTGCAGACCTTGTCTGCACTATTCGTTTGTCTCACTAACGCAGTTTACTTCAAACGAATTGGATTCGCCGCCGCGCCCTCGAACGTCATCTTTACGGGTTTGATTGTGACGTATTCGTTGAATTCCAGGCGGTCAATGCAGGTCACGCGGTGGTCGCGGCCTTCGTTGGGAATGGGGCGGCGGTGGTACACCATGTACCAGTCGTCGGTACCAGGCGTATGGATTACCGAGTTGTGGCCCGCTCCGGTGGCTACCGC
>JBBSKK010000010.1:0-17808 GCA_038256395.1 Cytophagales bacterium
CTCCCACCGGAGGAAGGGTTTTTAATTGATAAAAAATACCTATTTTCGTACTTCTTTATTTAAAAAACACCCCCCTACCCATGAGTCAGCGAGTTTATATCTTCGACACCACCCTGCGCGACGGCGAGCAAGTGCCGGGTTGCCAATTGACCACCGAGGAAAAAGTCGTGGTGGCGAAACAACTCGAACTGCTGGGCGTGGACGTAATCGAAGCGGGCTTCCCCTTATCCAGTCCGGGCGATTTTCAGTCGGTCGTCGAGATTTCCAAGGCGGTGCGTCAGCCGACGATTTGCGCCTTGTCCCGCGCCCTGCGCGGCGACATCGACGTGGCGGCCGACGCGCTGAAATTTGCCGAGCGGGGCCGGATTCACACCGGCATCGGCTCTTCGGACATTCACATTCAGCACAAATTCAATACGACCCGTGAGAAAATCATCGAGCGGGCCATCGACGCCACCAAGTACGCCCGAAATCTAATAGATGACGTGGAGTTCTACTGCGAAGACGCGGGCCGCGCCGACCTCGTTTTCCTGGCCCAACTCGTAGAAGCGGTCATCGGGGCCGGGGCCACGGTGGTCAATATTCCCGACACGACGGGCTACTGCCTGCCCGAAGAGTACGGCGAAAAGATTCGCTACATCTTTGAAAACGTGAAGAACGTTCACAAAGCCACCATTTCTATTCACTGCCACAACGACCTCGGCCTTGCTACGGCCAATTCGCTGTCTGGCATCCGCGAAGGCGCGCGGCAGGTGGAGGTGACCATGAACGGCATCGGCGAACGCGCGGGCAACACCTCGCTGGAAGAAGTGGTGATGGCCTTGCAAGTGCATAAAGAGCTGGGCCTGACGACGGGCATCGACTCCACAAAAATCTATCCGACCAGTCAACTTGTCTCTAAAATGATGCGGATGCCCATTCAGGCTAATAAGGCCATCGTGGGCCGCAACGCCTTCGCGCATTCCTCGGGCATTCATCAGGACGGCTTTTTGAAGCACTCCCTCAACTATGAAATCATGAACCCGCACGATGTGGGCGTGGACAAATCCGACATTTTGCTCACCGCCCGCTCGGGCCGCCACGCCTTGAAGCACCGCATGGAATTGCTGGGCTTCAACTACGAGCAGGAAGCTCTGAACGAAGTATATGATCGGTTTTTGGAAGTAGCTGATGTAAAAAAAGAGGTGAACGACAAGGATTTGGTAGAACTCGCCCAAGCTTACGCCACTGCCTAAGGGCTATCGGCAGTCGGCTATCGGCGGTCAGCTTTTTTAAAAACATTTTTCGGGTCCAGAAGGTATATAAAATGCCATACGACACGGACAACCCATTGTCCACCCGCGCCGGCGTACCGGTCCACCGTCAACTGTCAACTGTCAACTTAAAAATAGTGGCTCAACCCAACCTTAACTTAATTCAAGCCTTGCGCCGCACGGCCAGCAAGCTCCAAAAAGGCGCACCGTACCAGTGGGGCCACATGGGAAGCTGCAATTGCGGCAACCTGGCGCAGGAACTTACCCCGCTAACCAAGGCCGAAATCCACGAACACGCCCTGGCCGCCGCACGCGGCGACTGGCAGGAGCAGCTAAACGACTACTGCCCCACGAGCGGCCTGCCGATGGACCTGCTCATTGCCGATATGCTCGAATCTGGCCTTACATCCAGCGACTTGCAGCACCTGGAAAGATTGACCGAACGCCGGATACTGGAGCGCCTACCCAAAGAAAAGCGGCACCTCCGCCACAACTTCCGTGACGACGTGGTGCTGTACGTTACTGCCTGGGCGGATTGGCTGGAAGAGCAGCTTTTGGAAAAAATCAAGCTGCCATCTTTGGAAGTAGAAATAGTTAAAGAAGAAGCGTACGCCTAGTTTAAACTTCCCGCAAGAGCTTTTCCACAAATTCCCGCACGCAGCCTTCGCCGCCTTTTTTGAACATCACAAAAATTCCCGGCACGGTCTTCACCGCGTCCATGGCATCCATCGGACAGGCAGCGCGGCCCACTTTTTCCAGCAACGGGATGCAATTCAGGTCGTCGCCGATGTAGGCGACATCGGCAAGCGTGATGCCTTCTTTTTCGCAGATTTCCTCGGCAGCGGTGAGCTTGCCGCCATCGCGCTGGCCCTGGTAGAGGTAATCCGCCTTGATTTTGGCGGCGCGGCGAGCGACAATCTGCGTGTCTTCGCTGGTGATGATGCCCGTTTTAATCCCCGCTTTCCTCAGTAATTCGAAGGCCATGCCGTCGCGGGTGTTGAAGCGCTTCGACTCGTCGCCGTTTTCGGCGTAGTACATGCCGCCGTCGGTCAGCACACCGTCCACATCGGTCAGGAAAAGTTTGATTTTCACCATGCTGTCCATCCTCCGTCAATAGTGAGTACTGAACCCGTCATATAGCTCGACGCGTCCGACGCCAGAAACGTGAACGGGCCGATAAGTTCCTCGCGGTCGCACATGCGGCCCAGCGGGGAGAGTTTCGCAAAGTTTTTCAGGAAAGCTTCGTCGTGGCCGTTCAGTACGCCGTGCGGCACGATGGCGTTGCAGCGAATGCCGTCTTTGGCGTAGAAAGTCGCCACGTAGCGGGTGAAATTGGGGACGAAAGATTTGGACGCGATGTAGTCCACGGGCTTGAACTGCTTCACGCCATCGCCAAAATCGTAAAGACTTTGGTTGGGAGCCACCAGCGAGTAGGTGGAGGCCACGTTGATGATGTTGCCGCTGCCCTGCGCCAGCATCTGGCGACAAGCCGCCTGCGTCATCAGCACGGTACCCGTCAGGTTCACGTCCACCGACTGACGCAGCAGGTCGGCGGGGTAATGCTCGAATCGGCTGGGGTTAATGTCGGCCGAGTGGGCTTTGTCAAACTTAGCGTCGATGGCGGCGCTATTGATAAGGACGTCCAGGCGACCGAATTTTTCTACCGTGTTTTGAACTACCTCTTCGCAGCTTGCTTCGTACGTGATGTCGAGCTCTTGGGACAAAAACCTGTCTTCGGCAAAATCGACAGCTAGATCGGTTTGAATCTTCTCCGCGCTCTTTTGATCACGATCGGCCAAAACAACTTTTGCCCCCTGTTGCAAAAAAGCCCGCGCCAGCGTCAGCCCAATCAGCCCGAAAGCACCCGTGACGAGGATGACTTTGTCGGCAATCGACAGGGACGAATGAATGGCGGGAGTATCTTGAATCACTTTTTTGGAAAAATAAAAATCTACGTGCAAATCCTCAGAATCGCCTCCGATTCGGTCAGGGCGCGGGAGGATGAATTCTCAAAGCTACCCTTATTTACAGCTTGAAAAAAATCCCGGGTCTGATTCTCGAATAGCTGGTTGCGGTTGAAGTTTGCCAACGTCTGCGTATCCGGTTTCTGGCCGGGACGCAGTACCGTGCAGGTCGCTTGCAGATAATCCACTTCTACCGACCCCTCGGCAAACACAAACCGATACCAGCGACGCGGCACGCGCTCGTAGAAATTGAGGTGGCAGTGCGCCGTGACGCCATTCTCGTAACGCAGCGACACGTCCGCCCCCGACTCCACGTCGATTTCCAGGTTTGAGCGATCGTTTTTCAGCGTGTGCCAGACAGCGACCGGACTACCCACCAACCAATTGACCAAGTCCAAATCATGGCTGAGCGTGAGGGCCACGCCGCCGCCGAGATCACGCCGGGCGGCGTACGATTGGCGGTAGTCTTCCCAGGGGTGCCAGTCGGGCAGGTACTCGCCCCAGTAGGTCTGCATACTCAGCAAAGGGCCGAGTTCGCCGCTCTCCGTCCATTTTTTTATTTGTTGAAAAAAAGGGTGACAGCGCAGCATATAAGCCACCCGAATGAGCGTCGGATGCTCTATTAGTGCGTCTTTTAATTTTTGAAAACCGTCCAAGGAATGCGAAATTGGCTTTTCGATTAAAACCGGAATTTCTCGCCGGATGCACCAAAGGGCCTGGCCTACATGTTGCGCCGTGGGGGTGCAGACGATGGCGGCTTTGAAGGCGACTTCATTCAGAGCGGCTAAGTCGGTGACGACATTGAGGCTCGACGAATCCAACGTGCGAAGCGGTAAATTCCGCTGGCGGTACACCCACAGGTTAAGGTAGCCCAGCTTTTGCAAAATACCCAAATGCCGCTCCCCGATGGAACCGGCCCCGAAAACCAGAATGGGGCTATCCGTGGCAATCATAGCGGAAATTTGACGCAGTCGTGGGAAAGGATGTAGGCTTCGGCCCGCTGGAAGCTGTAAAGGTCGTCGATGTCGATGGCACGTTCCTGCGCCACGATGTAAGGCAGAATAACCCGGCCCGACATGGATTTTTGTTCCAGAATCACTTGCGGACGAATTACGTCCAGCGTCCCGATTTGCCAGTACACCGTCGGCAGCGACTGCCGGGGCTGGTTGTAGGGTTCGGGCGTGTCGGGCAAAGTCAGCAACGGCTGCATGGCCTGGCCGTCTTTGCCCAACTGCCACATTTTATAAGGTGTGTGAAATGCCTGCGTCACGATGCGAAGGCTATCGGCTTCGGGGTTTTTAACCAGGCGTTCAATGCACTTTTCAATATCGGCTACGTAGCGAATCGGCGAGGTGGGCCGTAGCTGCACCACCAAATCGGGGAAGTAATTTTCGTTTTCTTGCAGCCAGGTCAGGGCGTGGATGAAAACGTCGAGGTCCAGGCTTTCGTCGGCGGCGTAGGCGGCGGGGCGCAAAAAGGGTACTTCCGCGCCGTAGCGCCGGGCTACTTCGGCGATTTCCTCCGAGTCGGTCGAGACGATTGCCCGCGTGATGCCCGGCGTAGCCAGCGCGGCCTCGATGCTGTACGCAATTAGCGGGTGGCCGGCCAGCGGCAGGATGTTCTTGCCGGGCAGACCCTTGCTGCCGCCACGGGCGGGGATGAGGGCGAGGACGTTTTTTTTAAGGCACAAAGTTCCAAAGTTCCAAAGGCACAAAGTCGGACTGGCGCACCAGCACAGAGTTTTCTGAGAACCTTTGCGATTTTTGATTCTGAAAAGCCAAAAATACACAAATGTTGATTAGCTTGGCTTTTGGGGAAACCAAAGTTCGTTTCGATTTTGACTACTATTTATCTACTTTTGGGCTCTAATTTGGGCGACAGGGTAGCAATTATGCAGACTGCCACTGCTCACATTGGTGAGCGGGTCGGAGAAGTGACACGGATGTCGGCTTTATACGAGACGGCTCCTTGGGGCGGCATCGAGCAGCCCGCTTTTTTGAATCAGGTGCTGGAAGTGGACACGGCTTTGGCCCCGGAGGAGATGCTGCGGATGGCGCTGGAACTGGAACATGAAGCGGGCCGCATCCGCTACGAGCGCTGGGGGGCGCGGCACCTGGATATCGATATTTTGTATTTTGGCCAAAAAATCATGGATACGCCCCGCCTTACCGTCCCGCACCCACGCCTGCACGAACGGCGGTTCACGCTGGTGCCGCTCACCGAAATCGCCCCAAACTTCGTGCATCCGGTTTTGAAAAAGACAAACGCCGAGCTTTTGGAGATATGTTTAGATAAAGAAACCGTGACACTTTTTGGCGCTGCCAAGTAGTCCTTCCCAAACTCATACACTTTAAACTTTGAACCGCCAGGCGGCCCTGTCATGAACTCCGAAAGAACCGTTATCCGCTGGGGCATCCTCGCTCCGGGCCACATCGCCCATAAATTCGCCCAGGACCTGGCCCGCGTCGAAGGGGCCACGCTCATGGCCGTCGCTTCGCGTAACCTGAACCGCGCCAAAGAATTCGCCGATAAGTACGACGCGCCCTACGCTTACGGCAGCTACGCCGAACTGGCCGATTGCCCCGAACTGGACGTGGTCTATGTCGCCTCGCCGCACGTGGGCCACCACGCCCACACGCTGCTGTGCCTGAACGCGGGCCTGGCTGTGCTGTGCGAAAAACCCTTCGGCATGAACCTCGGCGAGGTGAAGGAAATGATCGAAACGGCGCGGAGCAAGAAGCTTTTCCTCATGGAAGCCATGTGGAGCCGCTTCATGCCCACGACTCTCAAAACGCTGGAACTGATTAGAAAAGGAGCCATCGGCAAGGTGCTGGGCGTGCGGGCCGATTTTGGCTTTAAAGCCCTGAAAGACCCCCGCAAGCGGCTTTTCAACAAAGAATTGGGCGGTGGCGCCCTGCTCGACATTGGGATTTATCCGCTCTTCTGGTCGTATGCTATGCTGGGAATGCCCGCTACGGTGAAAGCCTCGGCGGTATTTAGCGACACGGGCGTGGATGTTTCCACGGGCATGGTGCTGACCTACGCCGCCGATGCCTTCGCCTTCCTGGACTGCACCCTGCTGGCCCACACCGGCTGCGAGGCCATCGTTTATGGTGAGTTGGGCTGCATTCGTGTCCACAGCCGCTGGCACAACAGCCAGGCCCTCACGCTGGAACTGACCGACGCCGAACCCGAAAAATTGGCGTTCGAGCGCGAAGCCCACGGCTACAATTACGAAATAGAATCCGTCAACTACGCCCTCAGCGCGGGCCTGAACGAGAACCCCGACTGGTCGCACCAAGACAGCCTCAACCTGATGACCCTGCTGGATGAGGTGCGGGAGGAGATAGGGCTGGAGTATTGAGTCTATGAGTTTATGAGTTGACTGGCTAAGTTATTCAGTAAAAACGTAGCCTCACCAACTCAACATTTTTCACTGTCAACTGTCGCCACGGGGCGCCCCGCACTGTCAATTGTCAACTAAAAAAACGGATCGCTACTTACAACGCGGCGTCTCTGCCTCCAAGGAGGATGTCCACAAGGCCATCGCCCATATCGACAAGGGGCTTTTTCCCAAAGCCTTTTGCAAAATAGTCCCCGATACCCTGGCGGGCGACCCGGACTATTGCACCATCATGCACGCCGACGGCGCGGGTACCAAAACCTCGCTGGCCTATCTTTATTGGAAAGAAACGGGCGATCTATCCGTCTGGCGGGGCATCGCGCAGGACGCCGTGGTGATGAACACCGACGATCTGCTGTGCGTGGGGGCCACCGGGCCGATGCTGCTGTCGTCTACCATCGACCGCAACAAGAACCGCATCCCCGGCGAGGTAATCGCCGAGATCATCAACGGTACCGAGGAGGTGCTGGAAATGCTGCGCGGCTTCGGCGTGGAAATCCACAGCACGGGCGGCGAAACTGCCGATGTGGGCGACCTGGTGCGCACCATCACCGTCAACAGCACCGTCATCGCCCGCATGAAACGCGCCGAGGTTGTGGACAACGCCAACATTCGGGCGGGCGACGTGATCGTGGGTCTAGCTTCCTCCGGGCAAGCCACCTACGAAAGCCAGTACAACGGCGGCATGGGCAGCAACGGCCTTACCTCCGCCCGGCACGATGTGCTAAGCAAGTACCTGGCCACGAAGTACCCCGAAAGCTTCGACCCGGAAGTAAGTCCCGACTTAATATATAGTGGCAGCAAAACCCTGCTCGACGCGGTGGAGGGTACGCCGCTGAACGTCGGCCAACTTATCCTCTCCCCTACCCGAACCTACGCGCCTGTCGCCAAAGCCTTGCTCGACGAACTACGGCCCGAGATTCACGGCATGGTGCATTGCAGCGGCGGTGCACAAACCAAGATCTTGCATTTCATCGACAACCTGCACGTAATCAAGGATAATCTTTTCCCGGTGCCGCCTTTGTTCAAACTCATTCAGGCCGAAAGCGGCACGAGTTGGCAGGAAATGTATCAGGTCTTCAATATGGGCCACCGCCTGGAAGTGTATCTGACCGAGGCGCAAGCCGCGCGGGTGATCGAAATTTCGGAATCATTCGGCATCGCGGCGCAGGTCGTGGGGCGCGTGGAGGCTGCGGACAGGAAGCAATTGACGATCCGGTCGGAGTTTGGGGAGTTTTTGTACTGAAAGTTGCGGGAAAAGCAATTCAAAACCGCTTCTTGCCCATTTTGGATTAGTGGAATATTCGCCGCAAATTTGGTACTTCCTCTAAACCCTACCCTCCCCTTACATGAGCAACTCTACCAAAATTTTCCTGTGGTCTATCTCCGCCGCCCTGGGCGGCTTCCTCTTCGGCTTCGACACGGCGGTGATTTCCGGCGCGGAGCAAACCCTCCAACTCCTCTGGAACTCCACCCCCTTCGAACACGGCCTAACGGTTTCCATCGCCCTCATCGGCACCGTGATTGGGGCCCTATTCGGCGGCCTTCCGGCCGATAAGTACGGGCGCAAGTACAGTCTGCTCATCGTGGCGGTGCTGTATTTGGTGTCGGCTCTGGGGTCGGGACTCGCGACGGGCTGGGGTATGTTCCTAGTCTTCCGCTTTATTGGCGGCGTGGGCGTGGGCATCTCGTCGGTGGTGGCCCCGATGTACATTTCCGAGATTGCCCCACCCTCGCGGCGCGGGCGGCTGGTGGCACTATTTCAATTTAACATCGTGCTGGGCATCCTGATTTCCTACCTCTCCAACTACGCCCTGGAAGGCATCGGCGAAAACGCCTGGCGCTGGATGCTGGGCGTGGAGGCCATTCCGGCGGTGCTGTTCATGGTGTCCATTTTCTTCATTCCCGAAAGTCCGCGCTGGCTGATTTTGAAAAAAAATAAAATTCACGAGGCGCGGGAAATCCTCAACGTCAGCGACTCCGCCGAAGCCGAGCGCGTCGTGGTGGCCGTGCTGAAAAGCAAGCACCAGTCCACCGAGGGCAGCTACCGGGATTTGTTCAAACCGCTTTATAAAACGCCCGTCCGGCTGGCGGTGCTGTTCGCGCTCTTCAACCAGCTTTCGGGCATCAACGCCATCATTTATTACGCCCCGCGCGTGTTCGAGATGGCCGGACTAGGCAAGGAATCCGCCCTGCTTTCCTCGGCGGGCATCGGGCTGGTCAACCTGCTGGCGACGCTGCTGGGGCTGTCGCTCATCGACAAATTCGGCCGCAAATTCCTGATGTACGTCGGCTCGCTGGGTGTTATCACGGCTCTGGTACTGGTGTCCAATGCTTTTTTTAGCGAGAACCTGGGCGGAGGCCAGGTGCCGATTTATCTGTTTATCTACATCGCCTTCTTCGCCTTGTCGCAGGGGGCGGTGATTTGGGTATTCATTTCGGAGATATTTCCCAACGATGTCCGCGCCTACGGACAGTCACTGGGCAGTTTCACGCACTGGATCGCGGCGGCGGTCATTTCGTTCATCTTCCCCTACATCGCCCAGACCTTCGGCGGCGGCCCGACCTTCGCCTTCTTCGCCGGCATGATGGTGCTGCAACTGCTGTTCGTCTGGCGTATGATGCCCGAAACGAAGGGGACGTCACTGGAAGGCATCGAGGAGGTGGTGGTGGCCTAAGGTCAAGTCAGCCCTACTCCACTTCCAGCACCACATCGTCACTCATCGGATGGGCCACGCAAGTCAGAATGAAGCCCGCTTCTAACTCACTTTGAGAGAGCGCGTCTTCTTCGTCCAGATGTACCTTGCCCGACACGCAACGCCCCATGCAGGCGGTACACATGCCCGCCTGGCAGGAGTAAGGCAGGTCGATGTCCAAATCCAGGGCGGCTTCCAGCACGGTTTGGTGCGGCTCCACGCGGAACTTGTACTCGCTGCCTTCGTACAGCACCGTCACTTCGTGGCCCTTGGGCGAATCGTCGTCGGTGGCTTCGTGAGCCTCGGTCACGTCGCCGTGGGCTTTGGCGGTGGTGGCGGTCAGGAAGCTTTCCTTGTGGATGCGCTCGGCGGGAATGTCCAGGATGTCCAGCGCGCGTTTGGCCTCCTCCATCATGTCCTCGGGGCCGCAGAGGTAGTAGTCAGTGGCGGCGGAATCGAGTTTGGGCAAGCCTTCCACTATTTTCAGGATTTGGCTCTTGTTGAGCCGCCCCGTTTCGCCGGACCAGGCCGCCGAGGGCTGGCTGAGCGTGTAAATCAACTGAAGTCGTTCGCCGTATTTGGCTTGCAACGCATTGAGTTGGGCTTTGAAAATGATACTCTCCTCGTTGCGATTGCCGTAGAATAGATAAACGGTGCTTTCCGGCTCCACCATCAACACCGACTTGGCGATGGACATCAGCGGCGTGATGCCGCTGCCCGCCCCAATCAGCACGACGCTGCGCTTTTGGTCGGCGTCGATTTTCGGCACGAAATGCCCCATCGGCTCCATCACTTCCAGCACGTCGTCCACTTTAACCTCCTGCGTCAGGTATTCCGAAGCAAAGCCGCCCGGCAGCCGCTTCACCGTAATAGCCAGCGACACATCGGTGTAGGGCGAACTCGACATCGAGTAGGAGCGGCGCACCTTGCCAGCGTTCTGCGGCAGCAGCAGCGTCAGAAATTGGCCCGGCTGGTACTTGACTACTTCGTTCAGCGGATGCCAGAAGTGAAGCGTGACGGCGTCGGGCGTTTCGTGGGTAATTTCTTTTATTTTCAGGAAATAATACTTGCTCATGGGACTTCGTCTGGATCGCCAGCCCGGTACGCTCAGCCTGACAAGGGCTCGGGTGCACCCGACTGGTCGACTTTACTTTTTTATTTAAAATTGTTCTCCTATTTCGGCTCGCAAAAGTACGACTTTGCTTGAAAACTGTGCCACCGCCGTATTGTTCCAAACCATCTTGATTGCTTTTTGAGGATAACTTATTTCAGACAGTCTTGTATTGCATCCGTGACCTTCGTTGTTTTTTCGTTGAGAAAAAAAAACTGGAAATAGTAGGAGGAGTGCGGCTGCCTTCTTTTAGCCCTATGAAAAAGATACTCCTGTTATTCATGCTGCTTGCGGCTACTGTTATTGCTTTCGCCCAAACCGAATATGACGAAAGCAAAGTCCCGGCCTACACGCTGCCCGAACTGCTGGTGACCAGCAGCGGCAAACCAGTCAATACGGTTAAAGACTGGGAAACCAACCGTCGCCCCGAAATTCTAAAAATTTTCGCCGAGCAAATCTATGGTAAAACGCCGATGAAAAAGCTGCCCGTCCGCTTCGAGGTCACGGAGGTGGAAAAGAATGCGCTGGGCGGCAAGGCTACCCGCAAGCAGATCACCGCCTACTTTTCGCAGGACGGAAAGCACAAAATGGATATCCTGCTGTACCTGCCTAATACTACTAAGAATCCTGTTCCGGTGTTTCTGGGCCTGAATTTTGCTGGTAATCAGACCGTCCACGCCGATCCGGCGATACACCTGGCTCATAGCTGGGTGAGGAATCGGGATGATGCGGGTATTACAAACAATCGGGGCAGTGAGGAAAGCCGGGGAAAACTGGCCAAACGCTGGCCCGTGGAGCAAATCCTGGCTCGGGGCTACGGCGTGGCCACGGTCTTCTGCGGCGACTTACAGCCCGATCACGCCGATAATTATAGCGAAGGCATCCTGCCTTTATTTTACAAAAAAGGCCAAACCCAACCCGCCGCCGCCGAATGGCAAACAATCGGTGCCTGGGCCTGGGGCCTCAGCCGGGCGCTCGACTACCTGGAAAAGGACAAAGACGTGAACGCCAAACAGGTGGCGGTCATCGGCCACTCGCGGCTGGGAAAAGCTTCGCTTTGGGCCGGGGCGCAGGACGAGCGCTTTGCCCTGGTCGTTTCCAACGACTCAGGCGAGGGCGGCGCGGCGATTACTCGTCGCCAGTACGGCGAACAAATCGAGCGCATCAATACCAGTTTTCCCTACTGGTTTGCCGACAACTACAAACAGTATAACGGTCGAGAAAACGAGCTGCCGGTGGACTTCCACCAACTCATCGCCCTCATGGCCCCGCGTCCGGTGTACGTCGCCAGCGCCTCCGAAGACCAGTGGGCCGACCCCAAGGGCGAATACCTGGGTGCCTACCACGCCGGATCCGCGTACAAACTGTACGGTAAGCCCACGTTAGCTACCGCTACGCCGCCCAATGTGGAAATGCCTGTGGGGCAAAAGACCTGGACAGGCTACCATATGCGCAACGGCAAGCACGATATTCTGCTGTACGATTGGACGCAATTTATGAATTTTGCGGACTTTCATTTTGGGCTGAAGAAGTAGAATTAGTATTTCTCACATCGCCATCATCCCGCCATCCAGCGGCAGGGCCAGGCCCGTGACGAAGGAGTTGGCCGGATCGCAGAGCCAGAGGATGGCCTGGGCGATGTCTTCCGGCTCGCCGTAGCGGCCTAACGGAATGTTTTTCAGGAGTTTTTGCTCGTAGTCGGGGGCCAGGGCGAAGAGCTTGTCCACCATCGCCGAGTGCGTGAAGGCGGGGCAAACGGCGTTGATACGGACATTATGCCGGGCGTATTCCATAGCGGCGGCTTTGGTCAACCCCACCACGGCGTGCTTGGTGGCGGTATAGACCGAGTTGCCCGGCATGGCCCGCAAGCCGGCCACTGAGGCCACGTTTACGATGCGCCCGCCGCTAGCCTGCTTCAGCATCTGCCGCAGTTGGTGCTGCATACCGAAGAAAACGCCGCCCAGATTCACTGCCATAACCCGCTCGTACTCCGCCGCCGGGACTTCGGCCAATTTGGCGATGTTTCCGCCGATACCCGCGTTATTGATGGCTACGTCCAGCCGCCCGTGCTTTTCAACGGTTTCTTTGACGAGGTTAGCGATTTGGCTGGTATCCGCTACGTTGCAACGAATGAAATTCGCTCTTCCGCCTTCACTTTCAATGAGCGACACCGTTTCCTGCCCACTTTCTTCGTCTATGTCGGACACGACCACCGCCGCGCCTTCGCGGGAAAACGCTAAGGCCGCGCCCCGGCCAATGCCGGAACCTGCTCCGGTGATGAGAATAACTTGATCTGTAAATTGCTGCATAGGCCGGAGGATTGAGGTTTGGATTAGATTTCTCCTAAGTAAACCACTTTTTCCCGCTTTTCTACCAATCGCCCGATGGGTGCAGCTTCGATGTTGAAGGTACGCAGGACGTTTTCCAGCCCCGCCTGCCCCTCGGGCGACACGGCGATGAGCAAGCCGCCGCTGGTTTGCGGGTCAGCGAGGATGTAGCGCTGGGTTTCGGTGAGGTCGGCCACTTTGTGTCCGTAACTCTGCCAGTTGCGGACGGTACCGCCGGGGAAGCACTTCTGCGCCAGATAATCTTCGATGAAGGGTAGTTTGGGGACGGCGTCGAAGTCGATCACCGCGCTCAGGCCGCTGCCTTGGGCCATTTCGATGAGGTGGCCCAGCAAGCCGAAGCCCGTGACGTCGGTGAGGGCCTGCACGGATTCCATCGCGCCCAACGCCACGCCGACTTTGTTGAGTTGGCGCATTTGGTCGGCGGCGAGGTGGGCGTGTTCGTCGCGCAGCAAGCCTTTTTTCTGGGCCGTGGTCAGGATGCCGACGCCTAGTTTTTTGGTCAAATACAATAAATTGCCCTCCGTGGCGGTGTCGTTACGCTTCAGGTGCTGCACGGCCACGCGGCCCGTCACGGCCAGGCCGAAGATCGGCTCGGGGCTGTCGATGCTGTGGCCACCCGCCAGCGGAATGCCCGCTTCGGCGCAAATGGCGCGGCTGCCCTCGATGACCCGCCCGGCGATTTCAGGAGCCAGTTTATCAATGGGCCAGCCCAGGATAGCAATAGCCATCAGCGGCTGACCGCCCATGGCGTACACGTCCGAGATAGCGTTGGCCGAGGCGATGCGGCCAAAGTCGTAGGCATCGTCCACGATGGGCATGAAAAAATCGGTGGTGCTGATGATGGCGTCGCCGTTGCCCAGGTCCAGCACGGCGGCGTCGTCGCGGGAATTGTTGCCGACCAACAACGTGCTGGCGTCAAACGTCGGCAAGCCGGGAAATACGGCGGCGGAATCGTTGCCGTGCAGGATTTTATCGAGGATTTGGGGCGAAATCTTGCACCCGCAACCCGCGCCGTGGCTGTATTGGGTGAGGAGGACGGTGTCTATTTGGGAGTTCATAATAAAGTTTGGGGAGCCTCCACAAATGTAAAAGCTTATATTTTCTCATTAGATAAAATTTGGAGGAAGTGGCTCATGGTAACAATACGCGTATGCTGGTAGCTTCCCAAAATGAGCAAGTCCTTATCTCCAGTAACCAGATAGTCCGCCTTACTTTTTTCACAAATGGCTAACAGATAATCGTCTTTTACGTCTCTCACTAATCGTAAGATAGCACCAATAGATACCCGCTTCAACCGCAACAGAATCAATGATTTGAGCCGCTGTACCTGGGATGGCTTTATAATCTTGGCGAACTTTGTTCGATAGATGACGTCTTCAAATTCTTCGAGCAACTCGGCAGAATAAAAAACGTCGATGGATGGACTCTGTAAAATCTCGTAGTAGATCGTTCGGCGGGATTTTCGGCTAATGCAGGCTGAGATGTACCAGTTCGCGTCGAGTACGACTTTAATTTCTTCCCGCTTTGGCATTCCGATAAGAATTTATTTCCGCCTGAATCTCCTCAGTCGACATTTCCACATCCGGCATCTCTGCGTCCAGTTCCTCAAAAAGCTCGTCAGCAACATTCAGTTGAATTTTTTTCGCCACTGTCAATCTGTCTTTCACGGGCAGAGCCTCGAAAGCCTTTAATATTTCTCTTTGAGTTGTCATAACCAATTTTCGGGTCAGGGATTTTAAGCAAAGTTAGTGATAAAATGGAAAAGCCCATTCTAGCCTGCACCATTCCTCCGCCCCATTTCTGAGCTCGATATCGAAAACCTTTTGTCCCCTAAAAAGTTCATCTGCCAGAACTTAGAAAGTCCTTAGAAAGCTTAACAATTTCTTAATACGCGAAATATTGCAGTATTGAGATTCAATTCTGCATTATTCCCATAAATCAAGGGGTTATGAAACTAAGTATGGTATTTTAGTAGGATAAGGGCCGTTGCTTGGCAAGAAAATTTTACCTTATTTTGCGGCCAAATTTATCAACCCCAAAAACAAGTGAAGCAACAAACATCTCTAACCAAATCCCAATTCCCTATGAACAGGAAAGGTTTACTATTCAGATCGGTCGGGCTGACGCTGCTGGCGTTCTTGCTGACTTTCATGAGCGCCCAGGCGCAGGTGACGTCGTCCGCTATCACGGGCCGCATCGTCGACGACAAGAACGAGGGCTTGCCCGGTGCCACGGTGGTCGCCACGCACCTGCCTTCAGGTTCGCAGTACGGCACGGTGACCAACGAATCGGGTCGCTACACCATTCCCTCGGTGCGGGTGGGTGGTCCTTACAAAGTGACGGTGACCTACGTGGGCTACAATGAGCAGGTGCAGGACAACGTCTTCACTAACCTCGGTACCTCGGCCAACGTCAACTTTACCTTGCGGGACGAAGGTACTCAGTTGCAGGAAGTGCAGGTAGTTTCCAGCCGCAGCGACGTGTTCAGCTCGGAGCGCACGGGCGCGGCCACCACGGTCACCTCGGAGCAGCTCAAAGCCCTGCCGACTATTAGCCGGAGTCTCGACGACTTCACCCGCCTGACGCCGCAGTCCAACGGCAACAGCTTCGGCGGTCGCGACGGACGCTACAACAACATTACCATCGACGGGGCCAATTTCAACAACAACTTCGGCCTGAGTTCGAGCAACCTGCCCGGCGGCAGTGCACAACCCATTTCGCTGGACGCCATCGAGGAAGTGCAGGTGAACATCGCGCCTTACGACGTGCGCCAAGCCAACTTTACGGGAGCGGGCATCAACGTGGTCACCAAAAGCGGCACCAATGAAGTGAAGGGAACGGCTTATACTTATTTTCGTAACGAGAAGTTCAACGGCACCCGAGTGGGGAGTGACACACTGCCTGCCGCCCAAAAGACCAACAACCGGATCATTGGCGGTACCATTGGTGCCCCTTTGATCAAGAACAAATTGTTCATTTTTGTCAATGGCGAGTACGAGAAAAACGTGCGCCCCGGCTTCAACTTCGTGGCTTCTCGCCCCGGCGCGTCGGGCCCCAACGTTTCGCGTACTACGGCTGCCGACCTGGAAGCAGTTTCAAATTTCGCCCGCTCGGAGTACGGCTACGAAACCGGACCTTACGAGAACTACGCCAATAATTTCACGCAGCAGAATTTCAAGATTCTGGCCCGTATCGACTGGAATATCAACAATAACCATAAGTTCAACATTCGCTACTCGGATGTCAAGAACACCGACGACAACATCATCAACGGTCGTTCGGCTCCCAACCCCCGGGCCTCGTCGAACCGCGTGAGCCAGAATGCGCTGACCTACGAGAACTCCAATTATGGCTTCCAGAACAGCGTGCGTTCCATCGCGGCGGAATTGAACTCGACCTTCAACGGCAAATTCTCGAACCAATTCCTGGCGACCTACACGTTCATTGAGGACACGCGGACTTCCAAAAGCTCGGACTTTCCCTTTATCGATATCTGGAAGGACAAGGATAACTACATCAGCTTAGGCTACGAGTTGTTCAGCTACAACAACAACGTGAAGAATACGGTCTTCAACGTCATCGATAACTTCACCTACTACGCGGGTAAGCACACGATTCTGGGCGGCGTTTCCTACGAGCAGATGTACTTCGCCAACAGCTTCCAGCGCTATGGCACGAGTTACTACCGCTTCAATTCAGTGGATGATTTCCTGACCAAAAAACTGCCAACGGCCTACGCCTATACGTACAGCTTGCAGCCGGGCGTTTCCGCTCCCGCATCGGATTTGACATTCGGCCAGGCTTCGGCTTATTTGCAGGATGAATTCAGCGTTAGCCCCAAGCTGAAGCTGACGGCTGGTCTGCGCCTCGATATGCCTGTTTACCCAATTGCTCCCATTGAGAACCCGGCCGTAACGAAGCTTTCGTTCAAGAATGGCGAGAAGATTACTACCGGCCAGTGGCCTACTTCCAAGCCCGCTTTCTCGCCCCGCGTCGGTTTCAACTACTCCGAAACGGAAAAAGGCTTACAGGTACGCGGCGGAACGGGCGTATTCAACGGCCGGATTCCCTTCGTTTGGTTCACCAACCAGCCTACCAACAGCGGGGTGATTCAGAATACCTTTGAGCTGACCGATGCCAAGAAACTGGTCGATTTTCCTTTCAGCCCAAACCCTGCGGCGCACCTGGATAAACTACCCCAAAACGCGGGTCAGTCGGCTCCCAGCAGCCTGGCGTCGGTCGATCCTGATTTCAGAATGCCCCAGATCTGGCGCACCAACCTGGCGATCGACAAGCGGTTGCCCGGTAATGCTTCTTTGACTTTGGAGGCCATTTATTCTAAGGAACTGGTGACGGTCTATCAGCGCAACATCAACTACACCGATCCGGTCAGTACTTTGAAAGGTGCCGATAACCGCCCGCTCTACACAAGCGCCACCCGCCGCGTGGTTCCTTCCGTGTCGGAAGCGATGGTACTCGATAACACCAGCGGCGGCGGCGGACTTTCGCTTACGGCGGAGGCTAAGAAGCGTTTTAGCAGAGGCTTCTTCGCCAGCCTGGCTTACACCTTTAATAACGTGAAAGACCTGACGGGCAACCCCGGTTCACAAGCCGCTTCGGCCTGGTCGAACAATGTAGCCGTGGGTAGCCTGAACGACCTGCCTTTGGCGTACTCAGACTACGCCGTACCGCACCGCGTAGTAGGTGCCTTCTCGTATCGCCTGGATTACCTCGACCACGCAGCTACGACCTTTTCGCTGTTCTACGAAGGACAAAGCCAGGGACGTTACTCCTACGTTTATAACCAAGACCTGAACGGTGACGGCCTGAACTCCGACTTGCTGTACATTCCTAGTGGCCCCGGCGAGGTTCTGTTTGAGGATGTGCTAAACTCCGACAAAACGGTAAAATACACCGCGCAACAGCAGTCCGATGCCTTCTTTAAGTACATCGACCAGGATTCTTACCTGAGCAAGAACAAAGGCAAGTACGCCGAGCGCAACGGCGCGCTGGCCCCCTGGTTCAACCGCATC
>JBBSKK010000011.1:0-17727 GCA_038256395.1 Cytophagales bacterium
GAAATCGCCCTACACGGCCCGAAACTAGACTACTTCGTGACGGCCAACTTGAAAGATTTTGCTACTCAAAATCAGGAAAAATTACCCGTAGTCACTCCGGCGCAAGTCTTGGGCTTTATCGAAAAATTGTAAAAAACTAGCCCGCCTATCACTTCACTTTCCCCCGCCGCTGCATGGCCTCGCGCCAGGTGGTTAGGATTATACCTTCCTTTTCGATGTAAGCTTTCAACTTGGGGTCGAGCATGGCGAGAAGGTCGCCCTCGCGGGTTTGGGTGGAGCCGGAGATAATGGGGAACACCTCCGTCGGGTCGGTGCAGTGCATGATGACCATCGTCAGGCCCGGTTTCAGGTCGCCCAAGGCTTCGATGTATTTTCCGGTTTTGAAGTTTTGCAGGTTTTCCTTCGTGTCTTTGGTACCTTCGGGAAGTTTCCAGCCGTAGGTGCTGTTGTGGAGGTCGTCCAGCACGGGCAGTCCGGCTTGCCAGAGTTGGCGGCCCAGCGCCTGGAAGGCGGCGAGTTCTTCGGGAGAGGAAGGGCGGTCGAGCTGAATGGCGGTGTTGTGGCCGCCGGGCAGCATCACCGGAATGCGCTCCTGCATTCCTACCTTCATGTAGCGCTCAATGAAGCCGGGCGTGGCGAAAAGCGTCCCCATGTGGGAGTCGAGGTGCGTCGGCTCGAAGCCCATGCTGCGGGCGCGGTCGAGCTGAGCGCGGATTTCGGCCTCGACTTCGTCGGGCGTGGCGTGGGTGGCGACTTCCATTACGCCGGGCCACATGGCCCCCTCCGCATCCACCAGTCCCGGCACGGCGGACTTTCCGGCCAGCGGCCCCCAGCGGTAGTCTTTCCACTCGGAGGTGAGCGTCAGGTGCAGTCCGGCGTCTATGTCGGGATATTGTTTCAGGGAATGCACAAAGCCCGGCACCCAGCCGCAGGGCATCATCACGCTCACCGAGGTAGCCACGCCGTCGCGGATGGCTTTGATCGCGCCTTCATTAGAGTCGTAGGACATTCCGGCGTCGTCCACGTGCATGATGATTACTTTCTTGCCCGCCGGATAGCCCAGTTTTTCGGCGTAGGTAGGACTTTGGGCAGTAGCCTGATCGATCATGGCAAAAATTAAGAGGGTGAAGAATAAAGTTTTCATGGAACGGTATTTTTAAAAGGAGAAAAGTCTGGAAAGCCTGAAAGTAAGCAATCCTACGCAATTATACATAACTTTGTCAGCTTCCACTGCATCCGCTGAAAACTAAAAAAACGAATGATCTCCACCAAAAATCCCATCACCAATACCAAAATAACCGTGGCCTACGGCGACGGCATCGGCCCCGAAATCATGGACGCCACGCTCCGCATCCTCGACGCGGCGGGCGCAAAAATAGAGCCGGAAGTCATCGAGATTGGCGAGAAGGTCTATAAAAGCGGCAGCAAGGCGGGCATTCAACCCAGCGACTGGGAGTCGCTGCGCCGCAATAAGGTTTTCCTCAAAGCACCCATCACCACGCCGCAAGGCGGCGGCTACAAGAGCCTGAACGTCACGGCCCGCACTACTTTGGGCTTATTTGCCAACGTGCGGCCCTGCATGGCTTACTCGCCCTACGTCGAAACCAAGCATCCGCTGCTCGACCTGGTGATTATCCGCGAAAACGAGGAAGACCTTTACACGGGCATCGAACACCGGCAGACCAACCAGATGACGCAGTGCCTAAAGCTGATTTCGCGGCCCGGCTGCGAGAAAATCATTCGCTACGCCTTCGAGTACGCCCGCGCCTACAACCGCCGCAAGGTCACCTGCCTGTCCAAGGACAACATCATGAAGATGACCGACGGGCTTTTCCACCGCGTGTTCGACGAAATTGCGGCGGAATATCCTGACATCGAAAAGGAGCACTGGATCATCGACATCGGCTCGGCGCTGCTGGCCGACGAGCCGGAG
This sequence comes from Cytophagales bacterium, assembly GCA_038256395.1. Lineage (GTDB taxonomy): Bacteria > Bacteroidota > Bacteroidia > Cytophagales > Spirosomataceae > Persicitalea. The sequence goes on from JBBSKK010000011.1 coordinate 1,934, forward strand.
CGCTTTGGCGTCATCGTGACGCTGAACCTGTACGGCGACATCATCTCCGACATCGCGGCCCAAATTGCCGGGTCGGTGGGCATGGGTGGTTCGGCCAACGTGGGCGACCAGTGCGCCATGTTCGAGGCCATCCACGGCTCGGCCCCCGACATCGCCGGGCGCGGCATCGCCAACCCATCGGGCCTGCTGAACGGGGCCATCATGATGCTCGTCCACATCGGTCAGGGCGAGGTAGCCGCCAAGGTTCACAACGCCTGGCTCAAAACCATCGAGAACGGAATCCACACGGGCGATGTGTATCAGGAAGGCGTGAGCAAGGAGCGCGTGGGTACCAAAGCTTTCGCCGATGCGGTCATCGAGCGCCTGGGCCAGACGCCGGAGAACTTCAAAACCATCAGCTACGCCGCCGCGCCCAAGCCGATTTACATCAGCTCGGCCAGCCAAATCCAGCAAAAGAAAGAACTGGTAGGCGTGGATATTTTTCTGGATTGGAATGAAGGCACCGCCAAGCAGTTGGGCGACGCCATCGCCGTCCTGCCGGATTCGCCTTTGCAATTAAAAATGATCACCAATCGCGGCGTGAAGGTCTATCCCGATGGCGTTCCCGAAACTTTCTGCACCGATCACTGGCGGTGTCGGTTTTTCGGTAAAGAAGATTCGGGCAAAGTCATCGAAAAAAAGGCCATTTGGCAGCAACTGGCTTTGCTGAATGAGAACGGCTACGATACCATTAAGACGGAGAACCTTTACACCTTTGACGGTGAGGCGGGGTATTCGAAAATGCAGGGAGAGTGAAATTAGTTGACCGGTACGCCGCAGCGGGTTGACAGTTGACAGTTGAGAGTGCTTTTGATTCGGAAGGCTTCTGAGATTTTCTGGGTTTCAGTTTTCTTTGAGAACACTCCTTATTTTTCAAATACAATCAGAGCAAGGGCTTTGGTGACGTCGGAAGTCGGGAGTTTACATACTTTGTTTTTACAAACGTAAATCCGGGTTTGACCTGCCATTTTTTTGTCTTCCAGGAGCGGCAGGTTCTCCGTGTCGCCCCCGGCGAAAATAGCATTGGGCAGGTAGTTTTTCTGCAAAAGGCTTTTCTGCGCGGTAGCCTTTTCGCCCACGATGGCCACCTCGTAGGTGCCAAAGTGTTCCAGGCCCAGCAGTAAGGCCCAGGAAGTGTAGTAGGCCGCGTTGTCGGCCAGGCTGGACTTCATCAGATTCAGCATGGTCGTGGCGCGGGCTTCGCGCTTTTCGTCGTACAGGATTTTCCCCAAGCGGTACTGCGCCAAAGCCAGCACGGCATTGGCCGAAGGAATGACGCCGTCGTTCACGCCGATGCTGTTGACGAGAACGGTTTCATCTTGGGCGGCATTGGTGGTGTAGAATTTCGATTCAGGATCGTAGAATTGCGTCTGCGCCCGGTCGAGCAAGCCCTGCGAAACATCCAGCCAGTGCTTGTCGAAAGTCGTCTGGTAGAGGTAAAGCATGGCATCGGCCAGGAAGGCGTAATCTTCCAGAAAGCCGTCGATTGATACTTTTTCATTCCGGAAGCTTCGCTGTAAGGTAAAGTCTTCGTCCAGCATGTACTTCTCCATGAACCGGGCGTTGGCGATGGCTTGCTGCAAATAGACCTCATCGCCCAGGGCGCGGTAAGCATCGAGGTAGCCTTTCAGCATCAGGGCGTTCCACGAAGTCAGGATTTTGTCGTCGGTACTGGGTCGTACGCGTTTGGCACGAGCGGCGAAGAGTTTGGCCCGGGCTTTTGCGACGGTTGCGTCGCTGCGAGCAAGGGATTTGTCCGAATTACCCTGGTAAAGAATATTCTCGCCCTTTTCCCAATTACCCTTTTCAGAAATGGCGTAGGCATTTTTCAAAGCGTCCAGTTCAGCCGGGCTGAGGATTTCGGCAATTTCGTCGTACTTCCACACGTAAAATTTGCCTTCCTCGCCTTCGCTGTCGGCGTTGAGCGAGGAATAAAAGCCGCCTTCCGGACCGGTAAGTTCGCGCCGGACGAAGGCAAGGGTCTCCCGGATAATCCTCCGGTAGTTTTCGTCGCCCGTGACCTGGTAGGCGTGGGCGTACAGGCTGACGAGCTGGGCGTTGTCATAAAGCATTTTCTCGAAGTGCGGCACCCGCCACTGTTCGTCGGTGGCGTAGCGGGCGAAGCCGCCGCCCAGTTGATCGTAGGTACCACTTCGCGCCAGGTTGTCGAGAAAAGTCGTCGCCGCAGTCATGGCTTTCTCATCCTTTTTCAAATACGCATACTGCATCATGAATTCCCAGCGGCCCGGCAGCGGGAACTTGGGTGCTCCTTTGAAGCCGCCGTGCTTGAAATCCACTTGCGCTAATAATTCTTGGTAGATGCTCTCGTACAAAGCCCCGTCCTGGCGGGCGACCGTATCCACCCCGCCCACCGAAGTCTGCATATTTTTAATTTCCTTCGTCAAGGCAACGGACTGTTTTAGAATCCCGGCTTTGTCCTCAGTGTAGGCCTTATGAACGCTTTCCAGCAGTTTCAGCCACTGTTGGGTCGGGAAATACGTCCCCGCGTAGAACGGCTGGCCATCGGGCAGGGCGAAGGCGTTGAGCGGCCAGCCGCCGTTGCCGTTGATGAGTTGAGCGGCGCTCATGTAGATCTCGTCGAGGTCGGGCCGCTCCTCGCGATCGACCTTGATGGACACGAAATGAGCGTTCATGTAGTTGGCTACAGCCGTGTCCATGAAGGTTTCTTCCTCCATCACGTGGCACCAGTGGCAGGCCGCGTAGCCAATACTGATGATGAGGGGTTTGTTCTCCATTTTGGCCTTGGCCAGCGCCTCATCCCCCCACTCGTACCAGTTCACGGGGTTATCGGCGTGTTCCAGCAGGTAGGGGCTCGACGCCTGAGCGAGCTGGTTGCCGCTGCTCTGGCCCAGGGACTTTTTGTCGGAGGTGCAAGAGAGACCCATGCAGCTAATCAAGAAGAGGGAGACGGCGATTTTGGAAATAGCGGATGCTCCGTAAGGTCCGGGGGCAGAAATTTTATTGATCATGACAAAACGAGATAGCATTTGGACAAGGCGGGCGATTTAAACGTCTATAAATTTAGGAATGATATGGGATATTCGGGAATAATGCTTCGCTTTGCCGAATCATCTCATAAAAAAGCAGCGGCTCCAAATTAGCCCAGAACTTCTGGATCTCTACATTTGCGTAAGGCCAAATTACTTCATCGGGTCAGTATTTGAACCCGATAAATGCTTTTAAGTAGGCATTGCAGCCTCCAACAGATACTTTTCGGTTTATGGAATACCATCTTCTCAGCGACCCGCTTCTTGTCAAACTACTGCGGGTAGATGATGAATTAGCTTTTCAGGAAATCTACCGTCGGTATTGGGAAACGCTCTACGAAAACGCCCGCCGCAAGCTTCGTCGCGACGACGAGGTCGAGGGGCTGGTGCAGGATGTGTTCATGAGTATATGGGAGAAACGCGCCGCGCAGGATATTGACAACCTTGGCGGCTACCTTACTAACGCCCTCAAATACCGGATCATCGATCGCTACCGCACCCATTCCCTGGCTGAACGCTACCGGGAATACGCTTTGGCGAAAAGTGCCGACGATGCCCCTTCGACCCAGGAGGAGTCCGATTTCCAGGAAATCATTCAAATCTTCGAGCATACGCTGCAAGACCTGCCCGAAAAAACCGCCCGGATCTTCCGGCTGAGCCGTATTGAATTCCGCACTACGCGCGAAATTTCCCAGACTCTCGGCATACCCGAGCGGACGGTCGAGTACCACATCACCCGCGCTCTGCAAACGATGCGTCAGCGTCTCAAAGACTTCCTTCCCGCCTTGGTTTTCTTTTTTTTGTGCCAATAATAGCGTTGCACTTTTTAAAGAAATAATTTTTATTTCGCCCAAAATATATAAATTTTCAAAGAATTATTAAAACGGGCTTGCGGCTTTTTGCTGCAAGTACGACAGTTTATATACCATCCCCTATCAGAACAATGAATCGAACTGCCTTCGCCGCCCTGTTGAGAAAATACCAGAATGCAGACGCCACGGTAGCCGAACGCCAGGTAGTGGAACAGTGGTACGCACTGCTGGACGAGGAACCGCGTCCGCTCATGGCTCAAGAGCGAAAAGAGGTCGAAGAGCGGCTCTGGCGCGCGCTGCAGGAAGCAGTCCTGGGTCGGGAAGTTCGCGCCCTCACATCGCAGCCTCCCTTTTGGCAGCATAATTTTTTCAAGCTAGGGATAGCGGCGGCAGTTGGCTTGATGCTGGTATTTGGCTATCAATTCTATCAGCGACCCATTCTTAAGGAGCAAACTGCTGACCCGGTCGCTGTGGAAAAAGTCGAGGGGATGAAGACGGTCGCCAATACCACCGTCAAAAAGCTGTCGGTGGCCCTGGAAGACGGCAGCCGCGCCTTGCTCAGCCCCGGCAGCGAGTTGAAGTTTCCCCACCATTTCGCCGCCGAAGTGCGGGAGGTGTACCTGACCGGGGAAGCGTTTTTTGAAGTGAGCGAAAACCCGGAGCGTCCCTTTCTGGTGAACGCCGGGCAGATTACCACCCGAGTTTTGGGTACCAGTTTTCTGGTCAATGCACCAGCCGACCATGCCTCGGTCGAGGTTTCGGTTCGAACGGGAAAGGTATCGGTGTACGAACGCGATGAGGACAAGGCCGGGCCATCGAAAAAGAAGGGCAACGGAGTGGTACTCGCGGCCAATCACCGTGTCACCTTCTCGGCGAAGGACAAGCTGTTCTTGACGAGCCTGGTCGAAAATCCTGTCCCGCTTCCCGAAGCTAGTGCTTCGGTCAATTTCGACTTCGACGACACGCCGCTGCTCGAGGTGGTTCACAGGCTCGAAGCAGGCTATAGTATAAGAATAGAGATGGAAAGAAAATCCCTGGGAGTTTGCCCGCTCACCGCCAGTCTTTCGGGCCTGGAACTTTACGAGCAGCTCGACATTATTTGCGCGGCCATTCAGGGCAGTTATGACATAAAAGGTACTACCATCCTGATCAGCGGCCAAGGCTGCGAATCGGGCTTTTGAATAAAAAAAGGGAACGGTGCTACCAACACCGTCCCCTTCACCAGCCCCTTTTCAGCGATGCACTCGCTGAGAGTTTCATCCAACTGGATGTAGCCGGGGCTAAACGTTTTGCCAACTAATCTATCGTTTCACAAAACCCTTAAAAGTATGAAAAAAACCATACACAGCCGCAAGCTCCTGCGGAAGCTTATGAAGACAACCGCGTTACAACTCATTATAGGAACCATTTTTTCCGGCTTCTGTCTGGCATTCGACGGCCATGCGCAGGACATCCTCGACCAATCCATCCAACTAAAAGCTGAGGATGCCAAGCTGCGTTCGGTGCTGAGTACGATTGAACGAAAGTACGAGGTGCAGTTCGTGTACAGTTCGCGGGCCATCGGGGCCAACCGAAAGGTCGATGTCCATTCCACCGACCAGCGACTCGCCGATTTCCTCGACCAACTCCTACTGCCCATGCAAGTTAATTACCGGGTACTGCGAGGACGGATTATCCTGACACCCATCGTCACCAATCCGACCACGGCTAGTCGTTTGGAGAACGCCCCCATCCCGCTATTCGAGCAAATCGTCGAGCGAACCATCACGGGCACCGTGACCGACCAAAGCACCAACGAACCCCTGCCGGGCGTGAGCGTCCTAGCGAAGAATACCAACGCCGGAACCGTGACCGATGTAGATGGCAAATACCGCCTTACGGTTCCCGACCGGGCGGAAGTACTGGTTTTCTCATCGGTAGGCTTTAACAGCCAGGAAATGACGATTGGCAACCGGACGACGATCGACCTAACCCTGTCGCCCGACATCAAGGCGTTGGGCGAAGTGGTGGTGATCGGCTACGGTAGCGTAGAGCGCAAGGACCTGACGGGTTCGGTAGCCTCCATCAAAGGCGAGGAAGTGGCAAAAATCGCCACGGCCCGATTTGACGACGCCCTGCGGGGCAAGGTAGCGGGCGTGCAGATCACGCCCACCTCGGGCGCACCGGGAGCGGGCGTATCGATCCGCATCCGGGGCAACAACTCGCTGAACGCCAGCAACGAGCCGCTGGTGGTAATCGACGGCTTCATCGGTGCGGGCGATTTGAACAACATCAATACCAACGACATCGAGTCCATCGAGGTGCTTAAAGACGCCTCCGCCACGGCCATTTACGGATCTCGGGGCTCGAACGGCGTGATTCTGGTGACGACGAAGCGCGGTAAGGAAGGCCAGTCCAAGTTTTCGTTCGATACCTACACGGGTACCCAAAGCATCACGCGCAAACTCGACCTGATGAACGCACGGCAGTACGCCGAGTTCCAGAACGCCATCGCCGCCTCCACGGGGGCCTCCCCGGTCTTTCCCGACCTGTCGAAAGTAGGGCAGGGAACCAATTGGCAGGACGAGGTTTTCCGCTCCGCCCCGATTACCAGCAGCACGCTGTCTATCTCCGGCGGCACCGCCAAGACTAATTTTTACCTATCGGGCAACTACCTCAACCAGCAGGGCACCTACATCAATACGGGCTTCAAGCGGTACCTGACCCGGCTGAACCTCGACCACAAGGTCAACAGTCGCCTGAGAACGGGGGTGTCGCTCTCGCTGAGCAAATCCTACCGTAATGGGGGCAGCAGTAGTCTGCGAAACGTTCTTGGCTACGACCCTACGTTCGATGTACGGGATCAGAACGGCGAGTATGTCGTCCAGACACGAACCAGCGAATTCACCAACGACAACCCCGTGAGCCTGGCGCGGCAAAACATCAACACGAATGGCAGTACCGACGTTATCGGAAACGTGTACGGAGAATTGAAGATACTGAAAGACTTGACGTATCGCCTGACCGCCGGGGTCAAACAGGAGTTCACCGATATTGATTTTTATAGTCCTTCGACCTTGTTTGCCCAGCGCGATTTGGCAGGATCCGCCACGGTGGAAAACCGCCAGAGCTTCAATGTGCTTATGGAGCAAACGCTCAATTACGTCAAGTCCTTCGGCGAGCATTCGGTCAATCTGCTGGCGGGCTACACCCGGCAGACCGACGACTATAAGCAACGCCGGGCGCGCGTCAATGGCTTCGCCACCGACGAGTTCACGACCAACAACCTGGATGCCGCCACCATCCGGCTGGAAACCTCCTCCACCCGGCGAAACACCGGACTGGAATCGTGGTTGGGGCGGGCCAATTACAACTTCCGCGACAAGTACCTGCTGACGCTCTCGGGCCGGGCCGACGGCTCGTCGGTTTTTGCCAAAAACAACAAATGGTCCTTTTTCCCCTCCGTCGCGCTGGCCTGGCGCCTGATCGAGGAGGATTTTATGCAAAGTTCCAAGACTATTTCGGACTTGAAGCTCCGGGCCAGCTACGGCCGGATCGGCAACCAGGCCATCGGCCCCTACCAGTCGCTGTCGCCGATTGCCAACGGCGGCAACCAGTACATCCTCGGCGTGGCGCAGAACGTCGTTACGGGTTTCGCGCCCAATGCCCTGGCTAACGAGAACCTGCGGTGGGAAACCACCACCTCGCTGGACTTCGGGGTGGACATCTCGTTTCTGAACAACAAGCTGAACGCCACCCTCGACTACTACCGCAAAACGACCGACGACCTGCTGGTGCAGGTGACGGTGCCGCAACTGACCGGGTTCAACAACACGCTCCGCAACTTCGGTAAAGTGCAGAACAATGGCCTGGAATTCGCACTGAACAGCGTCAATGTCAACACCAACGACTTCCGCTGGGAGACCAGCTTCAACATCGCCGGCAACCGCAACACCGTGGTGGATGTCTTCAATCCCGAAGGATTTTTCCTGACTAATTCCGGCGTTTCGGGGACGGGGGTCAGTCCCTCGGGTATCATCAAGGAAGGTGAGCCGCTGGGGGTCTTTTACGGATTGGTCAGAAACGGCATCTGGAACGATCAGGCCGAAATCGACGCTTCGGGTTTGAAAGGCTACGCCGTTTTTCCGGGCGGACGACGCTACGAGGATGTGGACGGCGACGGTAAGGTGGAAGCCACCGACGACCGCACGATCATCGGCGACGCCAACCCCAAGTTTTTCGGCGGTATAACCAACAACCTTTCTTATAAGGGCTTCGAGTTGTCGTTCTTTTTCCAGTTCGTTTCCGGCAACCAGATTTTCAACGAGGCCGATTACTTCCTGGGCCAGGCATTCGACTACAACGCCTACGCCTCACTTGCCAATCGGTGGACGCCACAGAACACTAACACGGACATCCCTTCCATCGAAGGCAACATCCGCAGTATCGCGGCCGTTTCGGAATCAGACGCCCTGAAAGACGGGTCTTTCGTGCGGCTTCGTAACGTAAATCTTGCCTACAATCTCCCGGTTGGGAAATTGAAATGGATTCAGGGGGCGCGGATTTACGCTACGGGCACCAACCTGCTGCTATTCGACAAATACGATGGCTACGATCCCGAAATCAACCGGGGCAACGACAACCTGCGGCGGGGGTACGACGATTCGGGCTACCCCCTGAGCAGAAACGTAACGATAGGACTTCTTCTGAACTTTTAAAACCTGCTTATCATGAAAAAAATACTAAAACTATCCCTGGTTGCGGCGGCAGTAGTCCTGGTTTCCTGCGAGGACATTCTGACCGAGAAGCCCCAGATTTTTCTGAGCGAGAGCAATTTTTACAAAACCGCAAAAGACGCCGTTTCGGCCACGAACGCCACCTATTCTAACCTCTTCGCCGACATCATCCAGTACTATTACCCCACGGTGACGACCGACGAGGCTTTCCAGGGTGCCCACAACCAGCGCGCGCTCGCCTATTTTCTCAACCTCACCCCCAACGACGGCGACGCGGGTGGCATATGGGCGCAGAACTACCGGGGCATTAACAAGGCCAATACGGCCATCGCCCGCATTCCCGGCATCGAGATGAACGAGACGCTGAAAAATCGGCTGCTGGGCGAGAGCAAGTTCAACCGCGCGGTGTACTACTTCGACCTGGTGCGAACCTACGGTGGCGTTCCGCTGCTGGTCAATCAGTTGAGCGGCCCGGAGGAGTTGGAAGGCATCACCCGCAACACGCCCGAGGAGGTGTACGCCCAAATCATCAAAGACCTGACCGAAGCCACTGCCGTGCTGCCCGACGACTACCCCGCTGACCAAAAGGGGCGGGCCACCAAGTGGGCGGCCCACGGCTTACTGGCCAGGGTACACCTGACCGTCAAAGACTGGGCGAAGGCCAAAGCCAACGTGGATCCAATTATCAATTCCAACCAGTTTGGCCTGGTGGCCAACTACGACAAACTGTTTGGGGAACCCGCCGAGTTCGCGCTCTTTCCCGACAAGAACGGCAAGCTGGTGAACGAGAATATCTTCGACATCCAGTACAAGCAAAACGAGCGCAGCCAGGCAATCCAAACCTGGGTGGCGTCTCGCGATTTGCAAGTGGGCGGCGTCACTAACATTGGCGGCGGCTGGGAGAACTTCCTGCCGACCAAAGATTTCATTGCCATGTTCTCGAAGGAAGACAAGCGGCTTCCCATCAGCATCGTATCGGTACTGAACGGCAACAAGTTGGATTCACCCCGCACGCCCGGCGCGGGGCCGATCACGGGCAAATGGCTGAACGAGGGCGGAAACTCGCCGCTGGGCAACAACGGGGGCCAAAACCTGTACTACATCCGCTACGCTGATGTGCTGCTGATGAAAGCCGAGGCGGAGAACGAGCTGAACAAGGGACCCAATGCCGCCGCGTACGAGGCCATCAACAAGGTGCGCGAACGGGCGGGAGTACCGGCGCTGTCGGGGCTGACCTACGACTCGTTCACCAAGGCCCTGCGCAAGGAGCGGGCGCTGGAACTGAGCTTCGAGGGCCACCGCAAGTACGACCTGCTGCGCTGGGGTACTTACGTCGAAACCATCAAGAACACGACCGACCCCGCCCTGAAAGTACCTCGGGCCAACATCCAGCCTTATCACGTGCTTATGCCCATCCCCCAGCGGGAAATCGACGTTACCAATGGCTCGCTGACGCAGAATCCGGGGTATAATTGAGTTTTTACTGGAATCATTTTGTCAAAGAAGGCCATTGCTTCCAATGGCCTTCTTTGGCGTATCGTACAAAGTGTTTGCGAATGAATTACCACGTCACAAAGACGCTTGCCTGGTTTGCTTGGCTGATATTGCTTGCGGCATCGTGCAAGCAACAGAAAGATCGCACCCAAGAAGCTCATGGCAATTTATTCACCATCCTTACACCCGAGGAAAGCGGCATTCAATTCAGGAACGACCTGCGCGAGACCCTGTACATGAACGGCCTTTTCTACGAATACTACTACAACGGCGGCGGGGTGGCCGTGGGCGATTTCAACGGCGACGATTTTCCCGATGTCTATTTCGTATCTAATCTGGAATCGAATCGGCTGTACCTCAACCAGTGCCGGGGTGCGGCTGACCCGATTCATTTTCGGGACGTTACGGACGCCGCCGGGGTGCGGGGAAAAGCCGCTTTCCCCACCGGGGTCACGACGGTGGATATCAACGCCGACGGGCGGCTGGATATTTACGTGAGTGCGTCGGGGAAATTTGAAGACCCGGAAAAGAGAAGGAACGAGCTGTACGTCAACATGGGCAACGACGCGTCGGGCGCCCCCATCTTTGAAGAGCAGGCCCAAAAGTACCAGCTGGACATCGCCGCCTTCTCCACCCAAGCCGCTTTTTTTGATTACGACCGGGACGGCGACCTGGATATGTTCCTCATCAACCACGATGTTAACACCTACGGCGACGACAAGCTGGAAGAATACCTGAATACGAGGAGCGATTTGAGCGGGGAGCAACTTTACGAAAATCGGGAGGGTACTTTTGTGGATGTGTCGGACAAGGCCGGAATCATCAACAACCGCCTGAGCTACGGGCTGGGGCTGGCTGTGGGCGACGTCAATAACGACGGTTGGCCGGACGTGTACGTGAGCCACGATTTTTCGGGCAAAGACCACCTCTACCTGAACCAGCAGAACGGTGCGTTCCGCGAAGCAATTCTTGACGCCACGGGACACATTTCTTTCTTCTCGATGGGCAACGACATCGCCGATTACAACAACGATGGCTGGCTGGACATCCTGACCGTGGACATGGTCTCGGAAGACAACTACGGTATCAAGACGAGCATGAGCGGCATGGATCCGGCGCGGTTCGACAAGCACGTGGACTTGGGGCTGCATCGCCAGTATATGTTCAATACGTTGCAAACCAATAATGGCACGGTCGGTGGCGAGGCAACGCCGCTCTTTTCGGAAACCGCCCAACTGGCGGGGATATCGAACACCGATTGGAGTTGGGCACCGCTGTTTTTCGACATGGACAACGACGGCTACAAGGACATTTTCATTTCCAACGGCATCAAGCGCGGTTTCCGAAACAACGATTTCCGTAACTATCACGAAAAAGTGCGGGATGAACTGGCGAAACAGAAGTCATTTGATGAAGCGGCCTACATCGAACACATGATGTCGAAGATGCCGACGCGGAAAAAGGCCAATTATTTTTTCAGGAATAATCAAGACCTGACTTTTTCCAAAATGAATAAAGAGTGGTCGCTCGACAGCGTCCTGACCAGCTCCAACGGCGCGGCTTACGCTGATTTTGACAACGACGGCGACGCCGATCTGGTGGTAAACAACATGGATGATTTCGCCTTTGTGTATCGGAACAATGCCACCGAAAACACCGCGAATAATTTCTTGAAAATAAAATTCAAAGGGGCGGCCAGTAACGCAATGGGAATTGGTGCCAAAGTGGCGCTAACTACCTCGGCTGGTACCCAAACCCAGGAGCATTACCTCACCCGAGGCTTTCAGTCTGGCGTTGGGCCGGGATTGCTTTTTGGTTTAGGGCAAGAAGAGAAGGCAGAAAGCGTGAGGGTAGTTTGGCCGGATGGAAAGACAGAAATTTTGACGAACGTCGAGGGAAATCGAACGCTGGAACTGTCGTATGCCGCCGCTAGTCCTGCTGCTGAATTCATTAGAAATAAAGAAGCTGAGTATCTCTTTACCGACATTTCCTCCGAATTCAAAAATCTATCAGTTCATCGGGAAAATATTTTCGACGATTATCAACGCGAAAGTCTCCTCCCCCACAAAATGTCGCAACCCGGCCCGGCCCTGGCGGTGGGCGACGTGAATGGGGATGGGCTGGATGACTTTTTCCTGGGCGGGGCAATGGGCTATCCGGGCAGTTTGCAAATACAGACCCCGGAGGGTACTTTCAAATCCTCTCAGTCCAGTTTGTTTATCCAGGAAGGAAAATACGAGGACGTGGCGGCCACTTTCTTCGACGCCGATAAAGACGGCGACTTGGATTTATACGTAGTGAGCGGCGGTAACGAACGAGAGGAAGGATCGAAAATGTACCAAGATCGGCTATACCTCAACAATCAAGGCAATTTTTCCATTGCTCGTGGCGCATTGCCCGCCATGCCAACCAGCGGTTCCTGCGTAAAACCTTACGACTTCGACGGCGACGGCGATCTGGATTTATTCGTAGGTGGACGCCAAACGCCAGGTCGGTACCCGGTTCCGACGGACAGTTATCTATTGGAAAATCGGAGTTCAAAGGAAAAAATATCCTTCGTGGATGTCACTACTACCGCTGCCCCGATGCTGAAAAATCTGGGCATGGTCACGGATGCTCTTTGGTCGGATTTCGACCAAGATGGGCGGAAAGACCTGATCGTGGTCGGGGAATGGATGCCGATTACGGTATTGAAAAATCAGGGCAAAACCTTCATCGATAAAACCAAGGAACTGGGCTTGGCCGAAGCAACGGGATGGTGGTCGAGCATCGCCGCCGCTGATTTCGACGGCGACGGCGACGAGGATTTGGTGGTGGGGAACCTGGGCTTGAATTACAAATACAAAGCCACCAAAAAAGAGCCGTTCGAGGTTTATACTGCTGACTTCGACGATAACGGTGATCTGGACATCGTGCTGGGCTACTACAATGAAGGGGCTCTGTTCCCACTGCGGGGCCGGCAATGCTCCTCCGGCGAAATGCCTTTCATCAAAGCCAAATTCCCTACCTACGACGCCTTCGGAAAAGCCACCTTGCGCGAAGTGTACGACGAGCGCAAACTGGAAGGTTCGGTTCATTATCAGGCTACTACCTTTGCCAGCAGCTACCTGGAAAACAAATCGGGCCAAAAATTTGTACGCACTCCCCTACCCGCCCTGGCTCAAACGTCTTCGACCAACAGCATTCTAATCAAAGATTTTGACGGCGATAAGAAACTCGACCTCGTTCTGGCGGGAAACCTGTATGGCTCCGAGGTCGAGACCGCGCGCAACGATGCTGGCTACGGGTACTTTCTGCGCGGGGATGGACAAGGGCATTTTCACCCCGTACCTATGAGCATTAGCGGGCTAATAGTGAAAGGCGAAGTTAGGCAGGCGCAAGGCTTGAATGTTTTAGGAAAAAAAAATATTCTGCTATTTGCCGTTAATAACGGAAATTTAGTTTTTGTAAATTACCGATAGCCTGACTTACCCTCTTCGTCTCCCCTCAATTTTTCCCAAAAAAAATCGTTAGTTCAACGTAGAATCTCCTTAATGAACTATGAAGAAATATTTGAACAATCCCTTACCGGGACTTTTGCTGGTTTGCTTTTGCCTACTTCTGCAAGCCTGCAACCCCACGATGCAAGCCTACAAAAACGGCGTCAAGCGGTTTGACAACGGCGAATATGACCTGGCTTTGAAGGACTTCCAGAAAGCCGCCGAGGGCAACTACGAATCCGCGCAGACCAACTACCTGATCGCCGAATCGTACCGCCTTTCCAACCGCTACCAGGAGGCTATTCCTTATTACAAGAAAGCGATGGAAGCCGGGGCAACCGACCCCAACGCCCGTTTTCAGTACGCCTACGCGCTGAAAGCGTCCGGTCAGTACGATGAGGCGCGGGCGGAGTTCGCACAGTTTACCGAGAACGCAACCGCCGACAAAACATTGAAAGAGCGCGCCGCCCGTGAGGTGGAAACGCTGAAAATTACCGACCGCATCAAGCTGAAAAAGGCAGAAGTAACGGTGGTGGATATGCCTTTCAACACGCCTGGTGCAGAGTTTTCGCCCGCGATTCTGGGTGACGAACTGGTAATTTCTGCTTCCAAGAAGGAGAAGATTTACAAGAACAATGGCCAGGCGATGCTGGGGCTTTACAAAGTAAAAATGGGGGAGCAGCCCAGCGAAGCCAGTACCAGCCCGACTTTATTTAGTGCTAATGTTTTTGCGGAAGAAGCCAACGAAGCCTCGCCCGCTTTCTCGCCCGACGGCAAAACGCTCGTCTTCGCGCGTGGCAACACGGGTAAGCGTAAGGGTACCGTGGATGTCGATCTATACATGAGCCGCTTCGTAAACGGCCAATGGACTGACCCCAGCTACCTGCCCGTAAACGATTCACTGGCTTGGGACGGCTCGCCCGCTTTTTCGCGCGATGGAAAGACACTCTACTTTGCTTCTAACCGCGCGGGTGGTGCGGGAGGCATCGACCTGTATCGCACCAATATGGACGCCTCGGGACGTTTTAGCAAGCCCGTCAATATGGGCAAAGACATCAATACCGCCGGCGACGAAATGTTCCCCTACGTATCGCCCGACAATAAGCTGTACTTCTCTTCCGACGGACACCCCGGCCTGGGCAAACTCGACCTGTTCGTGGCCACGCGTTCGCAGGGCATTATTTCCATCGAGAATATGGGCATTCCGTTCAACACGCCGCAAGACGATTTCGGCCTAGTGTTCATGGAGGATCAGGAAAGTGGCTTCTTTGCCTCCAACCGCCCCGGCGGTAAGGGCGACGACGATATTTATTTCTTCGCCGAACCCGTGATAGACACGCCCGACTCGACCATTCTGGCGCAGAACGACCCCACCAACCCGCTGAATCCCAACAACCCGTTGTACATCGAAGGAAAGCGCAAAGTAGTGCGTTATTTCCTGGCGGGTGACGTGCTGACCAACACGCCCACCCCCGCGCCCATCGACTCGGCCAAAGTGCGTATCCTGTCCGATAGCGCCGACGTGGAGCTGGCGCAGTTGATGACGGAAGAAGGCGGCAAATTTGGTCGTTATAATTTGGAAGAAGGCAAGGACTACGTGCTTTTGGTGGAGAAAAAAGGCTTTATCACCAGGCGCGAACCGTTCTCGATGGACGGCAAGAGCATCCCGCCGATTTTCCTTAACAAAGTCCTGACCGATACTACCTACCGCGTCACGGTGAAGCTCGACGACCTGGAACTGAACAAGACGTTCACGCTCGAGAATATCTATTACGATTTGAACAAGTACAACATCCGCTCCGACGCGGCGGTGGAACTGGACAAGCTCGTGCAAATCCTGAAAGACAATCCGACGGTGAAGATCGAGTTGGCGTCCCACACCGATGCCCGCGCTACCGACGCCTATAACAACACCCTGTCGCAGCAACGTGCGCAGTCAGCGGTGAACTACCTCATTTCCCGAGGCATCGACGCCGACCGCCTTACTGCCAAAGGCTACGGCGAAAGCCAGCTCATCGTGCAGAACGCCAGGACGGAAGAAGAACACCAGCGCAACCGCCGGACGGAGTTCACAGTGCTGAGTTATTGATAAGTAGTAGTGCAACGTAATTAGTATCATGGCCCTAATAATCGAGGACGAATTATTGGATAAAGTTCAGCTAACCGGAAGTGAACTTCTGGTGGATATAGCTTGCTTCTTGTATCAAACAAAACGATTGGGCGGCGGCAAAGCCAGAGAGCTTGCTA
>JBBSKK010000012.1:0-17717 GCA_038256395.1 Cytophagales bacterium
CACACGATGGCCATACCGAATACCAACTTTCGGTATTCGGATACGGGAATGAGTTTTGACAGAATCAAGCTTCCGGCCATCAAGAAGGGAAAGCCATAGGCCAGAGCGCGGTCGATATCGTGTACGTAGATGCCCGAAATAATCAAAACAACAAATCCCCCCAAAAGCAGGGCGAGCAGCCACCGCTTTCTAGTGTGATAAAGCGTAATGCCTACGGCCACCAACAACAACCAGAACCCTTCGAAGGAAGTCCACAGGCTAATGCCGAAGCCCCAGCGATGGCCGTCTGACAATAATACGGGCGCCCGTACCGTGCTGTAGCTATGGTCGGGAAAATAGGTGGTCATTATATATCTGCGGAAGACGAAGTATACAGTCCAGGCAGCTATTACCGTCCAGGTCCGGGTGGTGAAAATGTGCCGGAATACCGAAGCGAGGTTGTCGATTTTGTTGGACCGCATCAGTTCCTGCGTAGTCCAGTAGAGAATAACATATGCTGACCCCATTATTGCCCGTTCATCTACAAAGAAAGCAATTTGTAAAAACAGAAACAGCAGGAACGGATTGCGTGACAATAGCGCAAGCAACAGAAAAAACAGCGCGTATCCGTCGCCGTATCCGGCAGAATCTACTAAAAACCAAGAGAAAACAAAGATGTTGGAGAGGGCCACTCCAAAGAAAACTGTAAGCACCGCATCGCTCGTCTGTCGATAGATTTCGCGGAGGAACAGATAGAGAAACCCGCATCCTAGCGCCGCTTGAATTACCAGAATCATCACCACGCTATGGGTGATCCAATACATAAAGGGCAGCACCCAGCGCATCACCATGTTCTCACGGCGAACATAGACCTCGAAGTGGGTCGGGTGCAGGATATCCTGCGACTGCACTTTTATGAACGCCCAGGCGTCCGAGGCGGTAGCGACTGTGTAGGGAGGGACTGCCAGGCACCACGAAAGCAAAGCGCAGAAAACAGTTAGCTTCCACAACCAGTACTTATCGTTTGTTTTCTTCTCTATAAATCCGGCAAGCCGATTATATTGGTGATAAAGTGAAAACTGATCTGCCATTCTTACTTCGTGGGGTGAGATAATCGGCCGCAAAGCTAAGTATTCCGCTCAAATTAACAACGGAAAAACCTTAGGTTTGAGCAAACGAGGTTGTCTGCCGAACCGTTTTAAACTATTTTTGATTACAAAACTTCATATCAAACCATACTCGATTATCATGGCAGTACTAACGGAAAGCACAGGGCTAGACTTCAACCTCAGCGAAGAACAGGAGGCGGTGCGGGAGGCCGCCCGCGATTTTGCGCAGAGCGAACTGCTGCAGGGCGTCATCGAGCGCGACACGGAACAGAAATTTGACAAAGACCTGCTCCGCAAAATGGGCGAAATGGGTTTCATGGGCATGATGGTGTCGCCCGAGTACGGCGGCGGCGGCATGGACACGGTGTCCTACGCCATTGCGGTGGAGGAGATTTCCAAGGTGGACGCTTCGGCGTCGGTTATCATGTCGGTCAATAACTCGCTGGTTTGCTGGGGCCTGGAAGCCTTCGGCAGCGAGGAACAAAAGCAAAAGTACCTCACCCGCCTGGCCACGGGCGAAATCGTCGGGGCCTTCTGCCTGTCGGAACCCGAAGCCGGTTCCGACGCTACTTCGCAGCATACCAAGGCTCAGGATATGGGCGACTATTATTTACTGAACGGTACCAAAAACTGGATCACCAACGGCAATACGGCATCGGTTTGCCTGGTAATGGCGCAAACGAGTCCTGAGAAAAAGCACCGGGGCATCAACTGCCTGATCGTGGAGAAAGACAGCGAGGGCTTTTCGGTGGGCCGCAAGGAAGACAAAATGGGCATCCGCGCATCTGACACGCACTCGCTGATGTTTTCGGACGTGAAAGTCCCAAAGGAAAACCGCATCGGCAAAGACGGCTTTGGCTTCAAGTTTGCCATGAGTACGCTCAACGGCGGGCGCATCGGCATCGCGGCGCAGGCGCTGGGCATTGCCGCCGGAGCTTTCGAAATAGCTCTGCAATACGCTCAGGAGCGCACGACTTTCGGCCATCCAATCTTCGACCACCAAGCCATTCAGTTCAAATTGGCCGACATGGCCACGCGCATCGAAGCAGCGCGGTTATTGGTTTACAAAGCGGCAAAAGACAAGGACGAGGGCAAGGACTACGTCAAATCCGCCGCGATGGCCAAGCTGTACGCCTCCGACGTAGCGATGTGGGCTACTACTGAGGCCGTTCAGATTCACGGCGGCTATGGCTACGTGAAGGAATACCACGTGGAGCGGCTCATGCGCGACGCCAAGATCACGCAGATTTATGAGGGTACCTCAGAAATACAAAAATTAGTGATCGCCCGAGAACTCGTCAAATAGGGTAAAATAGGGTTCTAGTTGAATTTTCCGGTAGAAGGGTGCGCTATTTTAACGATAACGCACCCTTTTTTTTGAAATTTAATGTCTATTTGCTTGTATTAGTTTTGTACAATTTATTAGATTTGTACAAAATTTGAATTATCAGCATTTACACGCCCCCAAAAAATATACTATGGAAGATTACAACAAGATCATCGAATCCCTCGGAGTCAAGTTCGTGAAAGCCCGGCATATCCAAATGCTGCAGCCGATCACGATCAAAAATTATTACGATGTCCAGAACTCGCTGACCATCCTCTACGACGGCGAGGTGTCCTTTGCCATCGAAGGCGACGACGAGCCGCAGGAGGTGGAAGTCGGCGATATGCTCTTCATCCCGGGCGGCAAGCACGCCACGGTGACCTACGGTAATTCCAACGGAGCTAAAACGGTCTCGAACGAGGATTTCATGACCAACCGCGACAACTACATTCAGTCGGGCTACGATCCGATAACGATCGGCAGTCTACCCAATTCGTTCGGTTTAGTTTCTTTTGAGGCTAAGGTGTTCGACACGGTCAACTTCTTTACCTCGCTCGACGTGCCGCCTTTCCTCATCAGGCGCGACGACCAGATCGCCAACACGATCAACCAAATCCTTGCCGAAGACATGACCGATGTCGCGGGTAAAGGCCGGGTCATCAAAATCAAAACTGAGGAGGTCGTAATCGAGATTATCCGCTATATCCTCAAAAACAAGCTGTTCGTGGAGCAGTTGGTCACCAACAGCACCTACTTCAAGGATCCGCGCCTGATCGACATCTTTGCCTACATCAAGGATAACCTCGGCGGTGACCTGTCCAACAAGGTGCTGGCCAACGTCGCCAACGTCTCGGAGGATTACGTCGGGCAATATTTCAAAATGCTCACCGGCATCAATCCACAGGACTACATCGAGTACCAGCGCATGGAGAAAGCCGTGGATCTGCTGCGCACGTCCAAGAAGAGCATCCGCGCTATCGGTTCCGACGTGGGCTATAAGGATACCGCCTATTTCTGCCGTCGCTTCAAGATGATGTTCGGCATCCCGGCGGGCAAAATGCGCCGCCGCGAGTCGCTGATGAACGTTTAATCAGTGGACAATGGATAGTGGACAATGGACAGTTTTTTTGCCACGACATCATAAAAGCCGCAGGATTCGTCTTGCGGCTTTTATGGTTTTTAGGGGCGTTTTCTCAGCTGGGTTTGGGTTGTGCTTTGGTGGTTCCTACGAAATCTTTTAGGTAGTAGGGTTCGAAGGATGCCAAATCTTCAAACTTTCCTTCTTTGTAGGCTTCCGTGGCCAAAGCGCCGACGGTTCGGGCCGAGGGTTCTATGAGTTGGTTGAGGAAGTGAGCGTTTGAATGCTTATCCAGTAGCGTACGGCTTTTGGCTGCGCCGTCGCCGAAAAAGACGATGGGGTGCTTCTCTAGTAATTCGGCAAACGAATTTTCTTCCAGGATTACGGCCTGGGTAGGCTGCACTTTTTCTAAGTCTTTATTGAACACGGCCGTGAAAACTTCCATGCGACGGGCGTCGATCATGGGGCAAAAAAGATAATTTTTGGGATGAAAGGGCGTCAACTGGGCGGTCATGGCGGTTAGCGTTTCTACGCCGATCAGCGGCTTGTCCAGCGCGTAACACAAACCTTTGGCCGTGGAGACGCTCACGCGCAGCCCGGTGTACGATCCCGGCCCCTTGGCCACGGCCAGGGCGTCGAGTTGCGGGAGTGTGTGTCCGGTTTGCTCCACGGCGTTCTTCATCAGGATCGTGAGCAGGGAAGACGATACCCGCTCCGTCAGCAAGTCATAGGTCGCCAGGAGTTGCCCATCGGCGTGTACCGCCACCGAACAGCCACGCGTGGAGGTATCGATACTTAGGATCAGCATAGTATTTGAATATTCTGGCGCACGGGAGACGCAGCATGGTCTCTACTTTCCGCCGACTACCACTTCGTTCATATCTTCCAGGGCCAGGTGTTTTTGGGCGATGGCCATAATGTCCTCGGCGGTGGTGGCGTGGATTTGCCGGATGTAGCGGTCGAAGAAATCGGCGGGCAAGTCGTCGGTGATGAGAATTTTCTGGCGGTCGGCCACGTCGAAGGCGGTGTTCAGCGACCCGGCAAATTCCCCGGCCAGAAAGTTCTTGACCGTTTGCAGTTCTTCTTTGGGTACCGGAACTGTCTGTAAAATTGTGATTTCCTTGCGGATTTCGTCCAGCGTTTGCTGGGTGAATTCCTTCTTCACGTCGGTACTGACCACAAAGTAGCCATCGTGCTTGAAGGCGAAGGCACTGGACGAAATGCCGTAGGTCAGCCCTTTCTCTTCCCGGATGTTCTTCATCAATCGCGATCCGAAATAGCCGCCCAGAATCTCGCTCACGACCAGCATCTGGAAATAGTCGGGATGCTGGCGGGTAAACAGCCGCTTGCCCAGCCGAATCGACGACTGAACGCTCTCGGGCCGCTCGACGAGGGACGTTTTTTGACCCGGTAAAATCGGGAAACTGGCGGCGGTGGGTTCCGCCGCATTCGCTCGTGACGCATCTGTGCCCAGGAAAGCGTTGACAGCGGCTATTTCTTCCCGGCCCACTTTTCCCGATAAAACAACCCGGTACCTGGACCGCTGGATATTGTCCTGATAATGCGTCAGGGCATCTTCCCGCGCCATCGTGCTGATGCTCTCCTCGGTGCGGCTGCGTCCGTAGGGATGCTCCGGGCCGTAGAGTTCTTCGCGGAAAAGGGCCGTGGCGCGGTAGGCGTTTTTCTCCTGGTTGATGCGGTGGTTTTGCAAAGTAATGTTGCGCAGGTCGTCCCACTCCTTGCGGGGAAAGGTGGCTTCGGTGAGGAGTTCCTGCACGACGGGCAGCACCTGGGGAAGGAAACGCGCCAGACAATACACCACGACGCCCGCCTGGTCGAAGGTATTTTTCATTTCGGTGAAAGCCCCCACGCGATCGAACGCCTCGCTAATGTCGGCGGAAGAACGGGCGGCGGTACCTTCCGTGAGCATCTTGATGGCGAAGTGCGCCGCGCCGGGCTTGGCTTCCGACCAACTGCCCGCCTCGAACATACATTCCAGCCGCACGACGGGCTGATCGCCGATATTGATGACGTGCAGCGGCAGGCCGTTGTCTAGCGTGAGCGTTTCGGCGGGAGGGAGACTTATGCTGTCGATGACCCGGAAGGGCGGGGCGATGGTGCGGTCTAAAATCATGGCTCGGGGATAAAAAAAGAATGACATCCCGCAGCGGGGACGTCATTCGCAAAAGGTCTTTTACAAAAAAATCAATTCTCCATATCTTCCAAAATCGCGGAGCGATCCTTGGCTTTCAGGTTGGCAGCCAGCGAGATGCGCAGCGTTTGGGCCAGCGGGCTGCCCTGCCGCTGCGGCATAAGATAGGCAAAATCGACATTGTATTTTTCCTGGAAACGGGCACCGAAACCGACGGTGAAGTACTTGCGGTCGCCCTTCATGCGGCTTTCGCTGAAATAACCGAAGCGGGCCGCGAAGATGTCGTTGTACCAATACTCGACGCCCGCCGAGATCATGATTTCTTTCAACTCCTCATTGAAGCCGTCGGGTGCATCGGCAAACGAACCGAAAATACCGCCCAGCAACGAAAGGTCTTTTGGGTCACGACCGCGCACTACAACGTTCTGATTTCCTCTAAGTGCGTACACGGGTGGCGTCGGCACCATCAGCTTATTGGCATCCAGCACAAAGTTGAAGCGGTTGCGGCCATCGGCGGTGTAGGAAATTCCCGTTCCGAGCTTGAAGTTGGTTGGGATAAAGTACTTGTCAGTAGCACCATAGGACACCTTGCCGCCCAGATTGGAAATCATCGCGCCCCACGACCAGATCAGGCTGCTGCCGATTTCCTCGTTCCTGTATTCCTTTTTGTAATAGGCACTAATATCCCCCGCCGCCGTTTGAGCCGGACGCACAGAAATATTATTGATCAGACCAGTACCTGCCAGGTTAGAATAAATGTACTTCAGCGTGAGACCCAGCGAGAAATTCTCGCCCAACTGCCGCCCGTAGGTGAGGCCACCCATGAACTCCTGCGAATTGAAAGTACCCGTGAGTTGACCCTGCTCGTTTCTAAAGTCCAACAAGCCCAGGTTGAAGTAGTTGATTTGCAGGGCTACCACCTGACCCTTAGCCACTTTTTTGTAGGCCGAAAGGTAGGTGAAGTACATATCGTCCGTCAGGTTGCGCAGCCAGGGCGTGTAGGAAAGCGAAACGCCGTAGTCGTCTTTCAGATAAGGTAGCTTGGCGGGATTCCAGTAGGTAGCATTGGCGTCGGGGCTGAGGGCCACCCCGGCGTCGCCGAGAGCGGCGGAGCGGGCATCGGGGGTAAAATTCAAAAAAACCATCGACGTAGTAGGTATTCGACTGGACGTATCCTGGCCCGTGATGGCGGATTGGCCTTTGACGGTACTAATACCCCCAGAAAGGAGCAGCACGGAGGATAAACTAACGAAAAAACGATTCATAGTTCCTTGGTTTAGCTGTATAAGGGCAACGGCAATTTTTAGATAGCAGGGTTCAAATTTACGACGAAAGTAACGAAACCATCAAACTATTGGCCTGGAATTGGCCTAACTAGCGGATATGCAGCAGTTTTCCAGTACGTCGGTCGGTCGTTTGGTCTTTCGTAGAACGTATTTGTAGTTCGTATAAGTATAGGGTTCTGCCGGGAAAAGCTAAAGCACTATTCGGGCCAAACTGTAGCGTTTCGGTAATATTTGGCTCGCTATTATAATAAATTTGGTGAAAGGTGTGGACGACCTGGGCGGATAAAGTGAATAAACGGACGGTTATTTCCACGTCCTCGCCGGGTCGGTCGTGTTTTATTTTAAAAGAAAGCCGATCCTCGAACGGATTCGGAAAAAAATCGGCGGCACCCAGCGCAATACCCGCCTTAGTCCCTACGCTAAACCGTAACGTGGCCTCGGCGGAATTCGTGTAGTTGTCCCAGATTTTCGCACGCAAAGTATAGCTTCCCGGCGGTAGTTCGTCCAGCGGAAAGCGAATCGTTCCTCGCCGGAAGTCGCCCGACTGCGCCTGAAAATAATCGTTGAGGACAAAAGTTAAGGTGTCGTTCAGCGTCGCGATCAGGTTTTGCCCCAAACCCGCCGACGACACACTGATGCCGCTGGCGTCGAAGGTTTTTATCCACAAAATGGAATTGCCCGGAACCGTCTGCCCGTCACGGAAAGTGCTGTCGTTGAGGTAGGCCGTTAATTCGGGCGGCGTGCGGTCGGTGGATTCCGTTGCCGCGCCGCCTACGGTCACAGCCAGTTGCCCGGCGGCATCGGCCAGGCTGTCGCTTCGCCGGGCGTACACGCTCGCCCGGCCGGGGCCGAAGCGGTAGTCGATGTTGCGCGGCACCACGAAGCTGACCGAGAACTGCCCGCGCCGCACCGTCGCCTGTCCTTCGTAGATTTTGTTACGCAGTTCGTCGTAAGCGGCCACGACCCCGCCTTCGCCGTTGGTACGGAAGCGGACGGGCTTGTCGTAAATCGTTACGTAAGCGGTACCATCGAAGGTTTCGGCTATTTTTTTATTTTGTAAAATACTTCCCCGCAACGTGACCTGCCGCAGCGCGCTGAGCGTATCGGGCGGCCCGGTCCAGGCGACCTCGTAAGCAGGCCGAGCGAGCTGCATCGACGGGTCACCCAGCAGCGCAAAATTACGGTTCAGGCTACCGCTCAGGCTATTGTTTTTAGTAAATTTCATCAGATCGCCCACGCGGGTTCCGGTATCGGCGGCATTCAGGGCTTCGTAGAAGGCTTTATTTAAAGAAAAATTAGTACTCGAAAACACCGGGCGCGTGGTGGTGAGCGCCCCGATGGCCGCGCCGCGCGGACTCAGCACCATGAGTTCGGCCCCGGACACCAGGGCGGGGTCGTCGTAGCGGCCAAACTCGCAGGTGGCCGTCAGCAGCAGCGGCAAGTTGTCGTAGCCGCGCGCGTTCTGCATGTCGGCCAATGTCAGAATTTGCTCTTCGGCCCAGCCCGTCGTGCCGCCGTGTCCGGTGTAGTTCAGGATGAGCGTTCCGTCGTCGATGCGCTGTCGGATGGCGGCGTTCAGGTCGGGCGTCTTGACCCCCTCGGGTGAACCGACGTGCGGGAAGGCGTCCACAAAAAGGCGTTGGGTCAGGAATTTGTCCCCGATTTGCTTCGCCAGCAAATCGGCGTGTTGCTGGTGAATGTTGCCATCGCCGTCGTCGGCCACGAAGCTGATGCGGTTGCGCCATTTGCCCAGCGTCTGGGGCGACGAGCCGTAGTGAATCAGCTTGTCCACCACCACGCGAGCCTCCTCGGGCGTCTTGACGGGCAGGCGACCAATGCCGATGTCCAGCGGGTGGTCGCCCGCCGCGGTTTCGAGCCACTCGCCTTCGTTTTGTTGCAAAAAACCAAAATAATCGTCGGAAGAATAGGTGTAAACCGGGTGCAGCGACTCGCGGCTTTCGTACACGGGTACCCACCGTTGTTGCTGCGTAGCCGACTGCGTCCCGCTGCGGTTGCGGTAGTCGTAAGTTGCGTCGCCGAAGAGCAGCAAGTATTTTAGTTTTTCAGGATTTTGCCGATACAAGTACCGAACAAAATCCCGGATGGCAGTCGGGTCGGGCTTACCCGAGGCAAACTCGTTGAAAACCTGGTCGGTCGTGACTACCGCCACGGCCAAGCCGTCGTGTTTTTCGCGGAACTGCGCCAGGCGGGCTGCTACGTTCTGCCAGGCTTTGGGCGTGACGATGAGTAACTCGGGAACGGGCAGGGCGTGGAGATTCTGGTTCGCGATTTTCTGCCAGGAGGCGGGTTCCAAACCTTGCTGGACAGAAAATCCAGCGTAGGCGCGTAGATTCCGGCCATTGTTGGCCCCGAATTTGGCCGTGCCGTCGGGGGTGCGTTCCAGCGTTGCGCGGCGCGGCTGCTGTGGTTCGGAAACATCCCACCACTGCCAATCCTGAGGAATGTCTTTTAATAAATAAGTAATAGAAGCTTTGTCAGAAGGCAGAAAACGGTATATCTGCTGCGCCGGGTAGGCGCGAAGCTGCCGCCGGGTTTGGAGCGCGACGTAGTCGAGGTAAGCCTGGGCGCTGTTTTGACCGTTTTTGTCAAAGTTTAGGGAAATATTAAAAGTAGAGGGCGGTGTTTCACCAATGGTGAAAGCGTAGTTTTTCTCGCTACGCTGGGCCTTCAAGTCGTAGCGGTAGGTACTCACCGCGCCCTGCGTCTGCTCGCCGATATCCTGTCCGTTGACTTGCCAGCGGAAGCGCGTCGTAACCTGCGCCGTGGCGATGCCGGCCCCCCGCAGCATCGCCGCCGATCCCGGCACCACGCCCGGCAAGTCGGCTTTCAACGCCAGTTGCCCCGACAAGCCCAGGTACTCGCCCCACCATTCCCGCCCCGATTGCAGCAGATTGACGGACTCCTCCTCGTGAAACCAGTAGTCATCAAACTGATCCACGACCGCCCCCGCGTCGTGCTGCGATGCGACGTTCGCAATGCGTTTGCCGGGCGAGGAACCAATATTCAGGTAGTAATAGCTGCTATCGGAGTAGTAATTGATCTCATGAAAGACAGATTTTTGCAAAGAATCGTAACGCACCACGCGCGCCCCCTCGGCGTAGAAGTACATCGCGTCTTTGTCGTCGAATTTACCGTCCTCCTCCCCCACTACCCAAACGGCATTTTGCACCAAATCCGACGGGCGCAGCGCAGCGTTGCTTTGCGGCAGTATCCCGCCGCCGTTACCATAGATTTGCAGATTTTTAGGATTGATTTTCGACGGGTCGATTCCCATTTTGCGCAAAAAACCAGCGTCCACACGATACACGCCCGATTGCGTGACGGCTAGTTTGTACCAAGTGCCTTCTGCCAGCACGGAAGGGACTTGGGCGTGAGAAAACTGGGGAATAGATAACAGCAGGCCAATGAACAAGAGCATTGTCCATTGGAATCGTCGGTAAGAACCTAACCGCCAGGCGGCCCAGTGTCCACTGTCCATTGTCAACTATCAACTACCACTAAGGCGTGGGCGGGAATGGTATAGCGGCGTTTTGAAGCCTTTTCAAAACACAGTACGCGGGTGCGCCGCAGGGGGCCGCGCGTGAATTCCCTTTGCTGGAAAACGAAATTTACCCCCTCGCTTAGGTACAACAGTGTCTTTTTGTTGGAATTAGCTTCGGCTTCTTCGCCGGATGTCGTTTCCTCCGGGTTGTGTTTGGCCAGGGCCAGCACCAGAGCGGCATCACTACCCGTGGAGGCTTTGGGATTTATGGCGTAGCGTTGCAGCGGGCTCAGGATGTCGGCGGGAAAGCAGTTTTCATTCAAAACCGGACTCAGCAATTCTCTGAACGCGTCCTTCCACTCCCGGCCATGCGGAGCCATTTTCTTGCGGGGAAAGGCGGCGTACACGACGTGGTGCGCCACTTCGTGAAGGTAGGTAATGAGGAAACTGTACGGATTGAGGTTGGCATTGAGCGTAATGCGCGGGTTCTCGCGGGGCTTTTTTGTAAAATCGCCCAGGCGCGTACGCCGGGGACGCACGATGCGCAGCTCGAATTGGTGCTGCTTCCAAAGCCCGGTGCAATAGGATAAGGCGGCTTCGGGCAGGTAAGGGGCTAAAGCAGTAGGTTGATTATTCATGCCCCAAAATAAAAAAAGATAGCCCTATTTTCATAGGGCTATCTTTTTTGACGTTCGACGCCTCAGCAATGCAATTTCTTACAAAGTATCAGTCATCATTGTGTCCATAGCCATTGTGTCCATGTCCATCATCATCATCGTGTCGGTGTCCATGGTCATTGAGAGAGAGTCCATGTCAGCGTCCTCAGAAGGTTTGCTGGTGCAAGAAGCGAATGCCAACATGCCGGCAACAAATGCGAATGCAAGTACTTTTTTCATTTTTTGTAGTGTTAATAAGGTTTTTGATGGGACAAAGGTACTACTTAAAAATGATCCGCAAAATTATTTCGGTTGTATTTTTCCTAGAACTTAGAATTTCCTTAGAAAATGCTGAAAGGGCTTGTTTTTATACAAAGCAGCGCGTAGGATGAGGATTTTGTTCAGACTGCCTTGATTGATTTTTGATTGAACGCCTTTACGCATTGTGCTATTTCGGGAAGCAACAGCGGATTGCGCTCGATGCCGTTGCCAATTACGATTACGTCCGCCCCGGCTTCGAGTGCGTCGTAGGCTTTCTGGCCCGAGTCGATGCCGCCGCCCACGATGAGCGGCGTGTCGGTAGCCGAGCATACTGCCACAATGATCGCTTCCGGCACGGCGTACTGCGCCCCGCTGCCCGCGTCGAGGTACATCAATTTCAGGCCGAGCATTTCGCCCGCCATCGCGGTGCAGGCCGCCACACTGGGCTTATCGTGGGGCATGGGAATAGAATTGCTCATGTAAGACACCGTTGTGAGCTTGCCGCTTTCGACCAGCATGTAGCCCGTCGGCAGGATTTCCAACTTACTCTGCCGAAGCAGTGGTGCGGCGATCACGTGTTGCCCGATCAGCAATTCGGGGTTTCGGCCCGAAATAAGCGACAGCAGCAGAATCGCGTCCGCGCTGGGTTCGATGTGCAGGCTGTTGCCGGGAAAAAGAATGGCCGGCACGTCGGTATGGGCGTGAATGGCTGCCACCATCCGGTCGATGGCGTAGCGGGTTACCAGGCTGCCGCCCACGAAAAAGAAATCGACGCCATGAGCCGCCGCTTTTTCAAGAAATTCGGAAAAAACAGCGAAATCGACCTTATCAGGATCCAGCAGCACGGCGAACGACTTTTTTTGCTCACTGCGCTTTTTTTGCAAAAGGGCCGCTATTTTATCGTTCTTCTGCTGCATTCTTTCTTTCTGGGTGGTGGAAATAACTCTTTACGGACTCTGAAAATCGCTCAAAAGTAGTGAATTGCCCGCAAAACTACCCGGCAGTAGCGGCTTGCGATGCCCCGTCAATCCAGAAACATCCCCAAAATTCCCGAAATGACAGCGACAATGAGCGCAAAAAGGGCCGCCGAAATGAAGCCATTCACGGCAAAGCCGTCCACGAGAGCAGCGGCGAAATACACCATCAGGATGTTGATGACAAAATAGAACAGCCCCAGCGTTAGAATTGTGATGGGAAGGGCCAAAATTTGTAGCACAGGACGCACAAAGGCATTGAGCAACCCCAGCACGATAGCGGCGATGAGAGCGGTGGTGACATTGGTGACGACGACCCCGTCCAGCAAGTTGGCGGCGATGATGATGGCGATGGTACTGATAACCAGGCGGATTAGTAGGTTCATAATGATAAATTATGAATTATGAATGATGAGATATGAGAAGATGGCACCTTGTATAGCTACTGGTGACGGGTACGAAGAACGCTGATTATTTCGTCTAAGTCAATGTTTTTGTGTTCCAATAGCACCAGGAGATGAAAAAGCAGGTCAGCGACTTCGCCTTTAAATAGGTCGTCGTTGTCATCTTTGGCCTCGATTACGACCTCTACGGCTTCCTCGCCCACTTTCTGGGCAATCTTGTTGACGCCTTTTTTGAATAAAGAGGTCGTGTAGGAAGTGTCGGAAGGATTCAGCTTGCGGTCGCGGATGATTTGTTTTTGCAGGTAGTTCAGGAACGGCGCTT
Organism: Cytophagales bacterium; assembly: GCA_038256395.1. Classification (GTDB taxonomy): domain Bacteria; phylum Bacteroidota; class Bacteroidia; order Cytophagales; family Spirosomataceae; genus Persicitalea. The sequence continues at coordinate 13,051 of JBBSKK010000012.1, forward strand.
GTCCGTCGTTGACTTCGTCGAAGCAGGTATCGGCCCCGGTGTGGCAGGTCGGCCCGGCGGGGTTGGCTTTGATCAGTATTGTATCGCCGTCGCAGTCGGTCAGGATTTCTTTGACGTGCAGGAAGTTATCGGACGTTTCGCCCTTGGTCCAAAGCCGTTGTTTGCTGCGGCTGAAAAACGTGACTTTGCCTTCGGCTTTGGTTTTTTCCAGTGCTTCGGCGTTCATATAGCCCACCATCAGGACTTTGCCCGTGGCGTGGTCCTGAATAATGGCGGGGAGGAGGCCATCGGGGGATTTTTGGAAATCTAGATTTTGGGACATTGGATTCTGTTGACTGGTAGGGGCGAACCTATGTGTTCGCCCGGCGGGCGTCAGCCATTGGGTAAATTTTGCGGTACGTCGCACTGGCACAATGGCGACGCGGCAAACGGCCGAGCCGGCCGTACCACGTTATAGCCGCATCGGCAGCCCTTGTTCGTGCAAATATTGCTTTAAATCGGGAATGTCGATTTCCCGAAAGTGAAAAATACTGGCGGCGAGTCCGGCGTCGGCCTTGCCGGTGGTGAACACTTCCTGAAAATGCGCCATGTTGCCCGCGCCGCCGGACGCGATGACTGGAATGTTGGCGGCTCCCGAAATGGTGGCCGTCAGTTCCAGGGCGAAGCCGTTTTTGGTGCCGTCGGTGTCCATCGAGGTGAGCAGAATTTCGCCCGCGCCCCGGTTTTCCACTTCCTTGGCCCAGGGAATCGTCTTGATGGCCGTGGGCGTGCGTCCGCCGTGGGTATGCACGAGATGGTCGCCGCCCGCGTCGGGTACGTCCTCGATGTGCGGCACGTAGCGGCTGTCGATGGCCACCACGATGCACTGACTGCCGAATTCCAGGGCCAACTCGTTAATGAGATCAGGATTCCGCACCGCCGCCGAGTTGATCGACACCTTGTCGGCCCCGGCGTGGAGCAGCGCCGAGACATCGGCTTTGGACGAAATGCCGCCGCCCACCGTAAACGGAATATTGATGGTGTGGGCCACGCGTTTCACCAGTTCGGCGAAGGTTTTGCGGCCTTCCACCGTGGCCGTAATGTCGAGAAAAACCAATTCGTCGGCTCCCTGTGCGGCGTAAAGCGCCCCGAGTTCCACGGCGTCGCCCGCGTCGCGGAGGTTGATGAAGTTGACGCCCTTCACGGTGCGCCCGTCCTTGACGTCGAGACAGGGAATGATGCGCTTGGTCAGCATTGTTCGTTCAGTTTGCTTAGTTCGGTCAGCGTGACGCGGCCTTCGTAAATGGCTTTGCCCACGATGACGCCGTACAGACTCATTTCGGCCAGACGTTCCAGATCGCCCATGTCGCTGACGCCGCCGCTGGCAATGATGCGCAGGTCGGGGCATTTGTCCTGTAGGTTTTTGTACAAATCAAAAGACGGGCCCTGCAATAATCCGTCCTTGGCGACGTCGGTACTGATGATATACTTCACGCCTTTTTCCTGGTATTTTTCCACAAAATCGTACACCCAAAGTTCGGTACCTTCCTCCCAGCCGCTGACGGCGATTTTTTCGTTTTTAGCATCGGCCCCCAGAATAATTTTCTCACCGCCGCAAGTTTTTAGCCAATTCTCGAACAAATCGGGCTGTTTCACGGCCACGCTGCCGCCCGTCACCTGTTTGGCTCCACAATCGAAGGCGATCCGCAGGTCGTCGTCCGACTGCACACCGCCGCCGAAGTCCACGTGCAGGCTAGTTTTGCTCGCAATGGATTCCAGCACCTTCCAGTTGACGACTTTCTTGGCTTTGGCCCCGTCCAAATCCACGAGATGTAAGCGCGTCAGGCCCGCGTCCTCGAATTGTTTGGCGACTTCGAGCGGCTTTTCGTTGTAGATTTTCTTCTGCGCGTAATCGCCCTGCGTGAGGCGGACGCACTTGCCTTCGATGAGGTCTATGGCGGGAATAATGTGCAAGGGAATGATGAGTGATGAATGATGAATGATAATTTGCGCAGCAGACCTCTTGATACCTAATACCTTGATTACATTTTCAAAAAATTACTTAGAATTTTCTCGCCTACGTCGCCACTGATTTCGCAGTGGAACTGGGCGGCGTAGAAGTTGTCGCGGTGCAGCAGGGCGCTGAATGGCTGGATGTAGTCGCAAGTGGCGATGGTGTGTTCACAAACGGGTGCAGCGTAGCTGTGGACGAAATAGACGTAGGCGTCGTCCTGCAAGCCTGCCGTAATTTGGTCTTTGTAATTGTAAATGCTGTTCCAGCCCATGTGCGGGACTTTGACGCCGGGTGTGGGCGGAAACCGAATTACATCTACGTCGAAAATCCCCATGCAGTCGGTGTTGTTTTCTTCGGAGTAGCGGCACATGAGTTGCATGCCCACGCAGGTTCCTAGTACGGGTTGTTTTAGGGAGGGAATCAGCGAATCCAGCTTTTTGCTGCGCAAATACGCCATTGCAGTACTCGCCTCACCCACACCGGGGAATATCACCTTATCCGCCGAGCGGATTTCTTCCTCATCGTCGGTATAAAGGTAGCCGACGCTAAGGCGGTCGAGCGCGTACATGACCGATTGGACATTACCGGCATTGTATTTGATGATGACCGTTTTCATAGACTGATGTTATCGGGCATAGATTTGACAATTTTTAAAAAGTTGTCAAATCTATCAAAAAGAAGCCCGACTCTTCACAGAACCGGGCTTCGGGGTACACTGTATTCAACCTTATTACACAGTATTCTTTTTTACAGGACACGCCACCCGAAACCTTATTCGGTAATGCAATGGTGCAAAGGGTAGTGCGTCGGTGTTTTTGGCATGGGGCAAAGGTAGGGAAAAACTCGAACGAAAACAGAAATTTTCCTTAAAATAACTCCCCCTGAATCACCTGCGCCCGGATTTCGGGCGGTTGCAGCGAAAGACCCATTTTGGCGTTGAAGCCTTCGATCCAGTACTTGGCCAGTTCGGGTGAATAGATGTTGTCCTCGGTGTGGATGAAAATGTATGCCCGTTGCAAACCCTGCTCCATCCACGCTTTGATGCGTTGCAGCCACGCGTCGGTGCGGGAGTAGTCGGTGGGGTGCAGCTCGTTGCCCACAAAGCGCAGCGTGAGCCTGGGCGTAGTGAGCGCCATGTGCAGCACATCCCGGCGGCCCGAAACATCGGACATGACCGTGCCGACTCCCAATACGTGAAACAATTCCAGCGTGCGCTGCCAGGCGTAGTCGTCGGTGAACCAACTCGGGTGCCGAAACTCCACGGCAATGGGAAAGTCTTTGGGCAAAGCCCGCAGAAAGCGTTCGAGATTTTCAAATTTGGAGGTGTCGAACGACGGCCCCAATTGTAAAAAAGTCGTCCCCAGTTTGTCTTCCAGTCCCATCACCGCCCTAACAAACTCATCCGACGGCAACATGACGTTCACTAACTCCGCATCATGACTGATAATTTGCGGCCACTTGGGGCAGTACTTGAAGCCGTCGGGGGCGGTATCGCGCCAGCGGTCGATGGTATCGTCGCTCGGAATTTGGTAATGCGTCACGTTCAGTTCGATGGTGTTGAACTGCCGGGTGTAGTGGTAAAGGAAATCCTTGTCCTTGGCGTTGGTCGGGTAAATCTTGCCCACCCACTCCTTATTTGCCCATATCGGTGGGCCGACGTACACCTCCATTTTCGGTAAAGGCGCAGCATTCGCCAGCGTTTCCGTCGTAAACTGATGCGTGTTGGGAAGCGTAAAATCTACGTCTTCTATGTTATCGAGTTTGCCGAAATCCATTGAAAGTCAATGAGAGAAAGAGTGAATGATAGAATAGCGGGGCGCTTGTCTTTGTCTATTCTCTAATCAATCAAAATAACAAAACTATACCAGACTAGCTCAATTCTAGAAAGCTAGAATGGCGAAAAGCCCTATCAATACTACTACGGCACTCACCCCAACAGCGTAGCGACAAAATCTCGTGATTCGCTCGGAATGGATGCGGAAGTCATTCGGATTCACCTGACTGCTTTGCTTTTTACTTATAGGGTAAAGCTACGCACAAAAAATTGCTTCTATTTCGGAAAAAAAATGACCGCCAGCGCAATCACGCTGGCGGTCAAATTCAAATGAAAGCAGGGCTTACTCCTTCGTGAACTCCCCCACTCCCCTGATCTCCACTTCATCGCCCACGGTGGCCGTATTGTCACTACCTACTCCGAAGTCGGTGCGGTTTATCTTCCCGGTGACCTTGATGGCTGCCATGGGTTTCTTGGTGCGGGGGTGCTCCCTCGTGCCCAGCACTACCATATCCATCGTGACGGGCTTGGTGACGCCATGCATCGTGAGGTTGCCCGCCAAGCTGTACCTTTTATCGGCCACCTTTTTGATGGAGGTGCTTTTGAAAGTCATGCTCGGGTGAGCGGCGGCTTTGAACCAGTTGTCCCCTTTCAGGTCGCCGTCGCGGCGCTCGTTGTCGGTGTCGATGCTGTTGATGTGCGCCGTAAGTTCTACTACCGCGTCGGACAGGTCTTCTTTGGCGGAATTGAGCGTCACGTCGAACTCTTTGAAATTCCCATCCACTTCCGAAATAAGCAGGTGGGTTACTGTAAAGCCTAGCTTGGAGTGGGATTTGTCCATTTTCCAGGTTTGGGCGAATGCGCCTACTGCACTAACGAGCAGGGCGAGCGTAAACAGGG
>JBBSKK010000013.1:0-17702 GCA_038256395.1 Cytophagales bacterium
TCATGCGCATCACCAGCGGCTTGCCTAGTTCGTGCGACAGCTCCACAAATTTCTCCCAGGACGGATGATGCCGCAAAATATAGCCCACCACCAGCTTTTTCCCCGCCTTGTTCGCCGCCGCCACGACCCGCTCGGCGCCTGCCACCGAGTCGGCCACGGGCTTTTCGATGAAGACGTGGCAGCCTTTTTCAAAAGATTTCACGGCAAATTCCTCGTGGGTGTCGGGGTAGGTCGAGATGCAAACCGCGTCGGGTTGCGTGGCTTCCAGGGCCTCGTCGAAGTCGGCGTACAGCGTGTACTGGCCGCCCAGTTTTTCGTTCAGCCGCTCCTTGCTCTTGCCCGTCGAAACCAGGCCGCAGATTTCGAAGCCGTCCAGGTTGTGGTAAGCCGTGGCGTGGGAAGCGCCCATGTTGCCGCAGCCGACAACGAGGACACGGAGGTTGTTTTTTGAATCAGTCATGTTTTTGGTTTAGTTGAATGTTGGGTGATCAATTTCAGATTTACAGTACTACTTCTTCTACCATCTTCACATACTGCGCGATACCTTCCTCGATTTCGTGCAAAAATATGAATTCATCGGCGGTATGTGACCGTCCCGAATCGCCCGGCCCCATTTTCAGCGAGGGACAATCCAGCAGCGCCTGGTCAGAGGTGGTGGGTGAGCCGTAGGTGTTGCGGCCCAACCGCAAGCCGGCCTGCACGATGGCGTGGTCGGTGGGGATGCTCGAAGGCCGCAGCCGCACTGAGCGGGCATCCACCTCCGACTGGATGTTGGCCTGAATTTCCTCGACGACTTCTTCCAGCGTGTATTGCTCCGTCACCCGCACATCGACGGTGAAGGTGCAGGTGTCCGGCACCACGTTGTGCTGCGTCCCGGCGTTAATCATCGTCACCGACATTTTGATCGGGCCGAGGGTGGGCGAAACCTTGGGAAAACGGTAACCCGTAATCCACTCGATGTCCTTAATGGCTTTATAAAGGGCATTTTCGCCTTCGTCGCGGGCGGCGTGGCCGGATTTTCCTTTGGCGGTGCAGTCCAGCACCAGCAAGCCTTTTTCGGCTACGGCCAGGTGCATTTCGGTCGGCTCACCCACGATGGCGAATTCGATGGGCGGCAGGTCCGGCACCACGATTTCCAGGCCCTGTTTGCCCGAAACCTCCTCTTCGGCGCTGGCGACCAGGGCAATGTTGTATCCCATACCTTCCCGCTCGTAAAAATGGCAGAAGGTGGCGATTAGCGACACCAGGCAGCCGCCCGCATCGTTGCTGCCGAGGCCAAACAGCTTGCCATCGCGTTCGAGCGGCTCGAAGGGATCCAGCGTCCAGGATTTGTTGGGCTTGACGGTGTCGTGGTGGGAGTTGAGCAGCAGCGTGGGTTTGGCGGCGTCGAGATGCCGGTTCAAGGCCCAGACGTTGTTCTTTTTGCGGTGAAAGGGAATGCCCTTTTTTTGTAAAAATTCTTCGAGATGCCGGGCCGTATTATCCTCCTCGCGGCTGAAAGAAGGCGTGGCGATAAGCGTCTTGAGGAGTTCAGTGGCTTCCTGGGTTAGGGTAGTGAGTGGTTTTTTTTCAATAGCTGAGGTCATAAAAAGGGGGTCTCTTGGAAAATGCTTTTACCCAAAGATACGAAAAAGCCCCTACGCCCGCACCGGCCCGTTGCCGCGCACGACCCATTTTTCGGTTACGAGCTTTTCCAAAGCAAAGGGGCCGCGGGCGTGGAGTTTCTGGGTGGAGATGCCGATTTCGGCCCCCAAAGCGAATACGCCGCCGTCGGTGAAACGCGTGGAGGCATTGGCATACACCGCCGCCGCGTCCACTTCGGTGAGGAAAGTTTCGACGGCAGTGGCATCTTCAGACACGATGGCCTCCGAGTGCCGCGACGAGTATTCTTGGATGTGGGCTAAGGCTTCGGACAAGCCGCCCACCACTTTGACCGAACATTTATAATCCAAAAACTCGCGGCCAAAATCTTCCGGCCGCGCTTTTTGCAAGAACGGATACCCGGCGGCTTGCAGAATGGGGTAGGCGGTTTCGTCCGCGAAAATCTCCACGTCATAGGCCACCAGTCCGTCTTTTATTTTGGGTAAAAAATCTTCCGCCACGACGCGATCCACCAAGATGGTGTCCAAAGAATTACAAACCGAAGGCCGCGATACCTTGGCGTTGACTACGATGTCCCGCGCTTTGTCCATGTCCGCCGACTTTTCCACATAGGTATGGCACACGCCTGCCCCGGTTTCGATGGTGGGAACCAGCGAATTTTTCCTCACAAACTGGATAAGTGCCTCCGAGCCACGCGGAATGATAAGATCCACGTAGCGCGTGGCGGTCAGCATTTCGTGGGTGTACTTGCGGTCGGTTGGCAACAGCGTCACGGCGGCGATAGGAACTTCAAATTTTTCCAGCGATTCATGAATGAGCTTGACCAGGCAAGCGTTGGAATACGACGCCTCCTTGCCGCCCTTCAAAATACAGGCATTTCCCGAACGCAGACAAAGCGCCGCCACGTCGAGCGTGACGTTGGGTCGCGACTCGTAAATCACGCCGATCACGCCCATCGGCACGGCGATTTTTTGCATTTTCAGCCCCTGTTCCAAAGTACGTTCCAGTAGCACTTCCCCGCTCGGGTCGGGTAGCCGTGCCACCTCGTGCAGACTTTGCGCCAGTCCTTCGATGCGTTTCGTGTTCAGCAGCAGCCGATCTTTTTTCGGGTCGGCATCGTCCATGCGGTCGAGGTCTTTTTGGTTTTCGGCCAAAATAAAATCCTGCCGCGCCAGAACCCGCTCCGCCAAGTCATTTAGCAAAGCCGTCTTCGTAGCATCAGAAAGGTTCCGCAACGTCCCCGCCGCCCGACGGGCCGCTTGAAATGTGGTACGGGCCGCTGGCCCGTCCTCCAACTCAATAGATTCAACAGCATTAAAACCTTGCTTAACCACTTGATTCACAGTTTTTTTAAAATTTATTTTTCGCCACCGCAGGCTAAAGCCAACGGCAATTGATGGTTTTTCCATTGAATTAGCCATCGGGCGAACACATAGGTTCGCCCCTACTAGAGCAAAACAATATCACTGGCGTTTGCCACCTCGAAATTCAAGGTTTTCAAATTATCTATAATCGCCGATGATTTCGCCCTTGCCCGCGCTACGGCGACCATTTCCTGCTCGGGATTGAAGATTTCAACGAGTTCTCCGGCTTCAAACTCGCCTTGTACCGTCAATATTCCCACCGCTAACAGACTTTTTCGCTTTTGGAGCGCGAGAACGGCCCCATCGTCGATAAAAAGTTGTCCGGCCACTAGGCCGCCGCTGCCGAGCCAACGGTTGCGGGCCGAAAGTGTGCTGCTTTGCGGCTGAAATACTGTGCCGGTTTCCAGGTGCAAAGCCCGCAGCAGACCGTCGGGTTCGTTCAGGCCAAAAATCACTACCCGAATGCCCATGCGGGTCGCTAGTTTAGTAAAGGTAAGCTTGGAAGCCATCCCGCCCAACCCGAGCGACGATTTATCGGCTCTGACCCATCGGAAAACCTCGTTCACTTCCAGCACCTGCCGCACGATTTGACCGGAATCGTCCATCAGTCCGCCCACCGAAGTACACAGCATGAGCGTCTGCGCCCCGAAGCCGGTGGCGATGAGCGTGGCCAGTTCGTCGTTGTCCGAAAACTTCAACTCGCGGTCGCTGACGACGTCGTTTTCATTGACAATGGGAATGATGCCGCTGGCCCAAAGCTCCTCAAAGGTACTTTTCAACTGCAAAAACTGGTGGCGATTGGCGAAGTGCTGCCGCTCGCAGAGGCTTTGTGCGATAGCTATCCGGTACGGCAAAAAATGTTTGGCATACAGCCCGATCAGCAGCGGATTACCCACGGCAGCGGCGGCCTTCCGCTGGGTCAAAGTACCTTTGTAGGCTTGAATCTGGCCCTTCCCCGCCCCGACCGCGCCGGAAGAAACGATGATGATGCGATAATCGGCGTACACCGCAGCTACTTGGCGGGCAATGTCGGCAAGAATGAGTTCATCCGGCTCTCCCGCAGAAAGGGTGATAGAAGCGGTGCCGAATTTTATGACGAGAATGGGTTTGATGGCGGGCATGGGCAACAAAGTCTACGCTACCCGCTGAAAAATCGGCTCCAGCGCGCGCTCAGTAAATCGCGTCTTCATCGCGATGGCCTGGCGCAGCCGACCGACGTATTCCAGTTTCGGAATCTCGACTGCGCCGAAGCGCCGCACATTGTCGTTCATAAACTGCGTGTCGAGCAAGCGGAAGTTGCGCTCCCGCAGCAGTTCGATCAGCGCATGAAAGGCCACTTTGGAAGCATTGCTGACCGTGTGGAACATGGACTCGCCGAAGAAGGCCGCGCCAATCGACACACCGTACAGGCCGCCCACCAACTGTCCGTGCTGGTAGGCTTCCACGCTATGGGCCATGCCAAGGTGGTGCAAATCGGTATAGGCTTTAATGATGTTCTTCGAAATCCAGGTGCCCTCTTCCTGCGGACGCGGAGCGGCGCACTGCTGCATGACGCCCTCGAAATCGTAGTCGATGCGAATCTCGAATTGCCGTTTGTTCAGTACCGGACGCAGGGATTTGGCCGGGCGATAAGTGTCGATTGGGATAATGGCCCTCGGGTCGGGCGAGTACCAGTACAGGGTGCCGTCGGCGTCGGCCATCGGGAAAATGCCGTTGACGTAGCCGTACACGAGGTCGTCGGCGGTGAGTTGGTTCATGGGGTGGAGTGAGTACTGGTTAGGGTATTCAAAAGTAGGATATAATTTAAACATAAGAAGAACCTAAAAAAAATAAATGAGGTTTAATTAGCGTACGTGCATATTTTTAGTAAGATTTGCACCGTTTTATTAGCCAAAGCCCACCGCCCCGGTGAGTTTGGAAAAACCCTTGAACAGCAAAGTGACCTATACTTTCTTTCATACGACGCCCTTCCGATTTAGGTCCACCCGGACCAGCTAACTCTCTTTTTGCCTACGTGGCAAATACTTTTCTGCCCTTTTTCCTGCTTACTTTCAATCTAAATTCACTTCCAATCGTTGTGAGTTTCCCCCAAGCTTTGCGCAGAAGGAGTCAACTCAGCCCTTTTACATGAAAAATAAAGAAACCACAAAAAATAAAGAGATCAAAGACAGTCCTTTCATTGTCGAAGTAGCCACCGAAGACCACCTCCACCACGCCGAAACCATCTGCGCCGAAATGGAGGAAAGCGCCAAGCAGCGCGGCACGGGCATCGCCAAGCGCTCCGTCGTTTATCTGATGGAGAAGATGGTGGAGGGTAAAGCCATCATTGCCACCACCAAGGACGGCGATTGGGTCGGCTTCTGCTACATCGAAACCTGGGAGCACGGCAAATTCGTGGCCAACTCTGGCCTGATCGTTTCGCCCAACTACCGCAACAGTGGCATGGCCAAGGCCATCAAATTCAAAGCCTTTGAACTCTCCCGTAAGAAATACCCTAACGCCAAAATCATCGGCATCACCACCAGCCTGGCGGTGATGAAAATCAACTCCGACCTCGGTTACGAACCCGTCACGTTCAGCGAGTTGACGACCGATGAGGCTTTCTGGAAGGGTTGCGCAAGCTGCGTCAATTACGACATCCTGACCCGTACGGGCCGCAAAAACTGCCTCTGCACCGGCATGATGTACAACCACGAAGAAGCCGAGAAAAAGGAAGAGGGTGAAGAGGCTGGCTGGAATTTCCTAAAAGAGTCCAAGCTGTACGAGCGCTGGATGCGCATCAAGCAGCGCATTATGCTGCGAAGGTCCGACAACGCCAAAAAGCAAAATTCCGAAGCGACGCTTGTTTAGTGGAAAGTGGAAAGTGGAGAGTTGAGAATGGACGCCAGTCTGTAAGGCAGATTTGTGATAAGCTCGACTCTTACGCCTTTTCGTTTATCTCCGCTTTTGATTTAGATAAAGTAAAGCTCAAAGCCCCGCTCGGATTTCTGCTAGGAACCGAGGCGGGGCTTTTTTCTTGTCAGAGCTTGCAAAAAGTATAAACCGTTAAATTTGCCGGGAACTTAGCCATGAGCTATAATGACCCTTTAAAGAAGATTGGCTTGAAATCAGACACTCTCAATTCTCAATTCTCCATTATCCACTAAAAAAATGTCCAAGGTTGTATTAGCGTTCAGCGGTGGGCTGGACACCTCGTTTTGTGTAAAGTATTTGGCCGAAGATCAGGGCTATGACGTCTATTCGGTGTTGGTGGACACGGGTGGTTTTTCGGACGAAGAGCTGAAAACCATCGAATCCAACGCCTACGCTTTGGGCGTAAAGCAGCACACGACGGTCGATCGAACCAAAGAATATTATGGCGACTGCATCAAGTACCTCGTCTTCGGAAATATTCTCAAAAACAACACCTACCCGCTGTCGGTGAGCGCCGAGCGTATTTTCCAGGCCGTGGCCGTAGCGGAATACGCCAAGGAAATCGGCGCGTCGGCCATTGCCCACGGCAGCACCGGAGCGGGCAACGACCAGGTACGCTTCGATATGGCGTTCCGCATCATCATGCCCGAGGCGGAGGTCATCACGCCCATCCGCGACTTAAAACTTTCGCGCGAAGCCGAGATCGAGTACCTGACCAAAAAAGGTGTGCAGCGCGACTGGAAAAAGGCCGAGTACAGCATAAACAAGGGCCTGTGGGGCACGTCGGTGGGCGGCAAGGAAACCCTTACGTCGAACCAGTACCTGCCCGAAAGCGCCTGGCCGACGCAGGTGACCAAGACCGAACCCGAAACGATAACGCTGGAATTTGACAAGGGCGAACTCGTGGGGCTGAACGGTCAGCGTTCCGAAACGTCCGTGCAGGCCATTCAGCAACTGGCCGAGATGGCGCAGCCGTTCGGCATTGGCCGCGACATTCACGTGGGCGACACCATCATTGGCATCAAGGGCCGCGTGGGCTTCGAGGCCGCCGCGCCTCTGATTATCATCAAAGCCCACCACACTCTGGAAAAGCACGTCCTAACCGAACAGCAGCTTTACTGGAAAGAGCAACTCGCCGACTGGTACGGTATTTTGCTGCACAAGGGGCAGTTCGTCGAACCCGTCATGCGCAACATCGAGACCTTCCTGACTGACACCCAAAGCCATGTCACGGGCAAAGTGCAGGTGCATTTGGCTCCCTACCGCTTCCACGTCGAAGGCATCGAGTCGAATTTCGATTTGATGTCGCCCGTATTTGGCAGCTACGGCGAGATGAACAACGCCTGGACGGGCGACGACGTGCGGGGCTTCTCGAAAGTGACCTCGAATCAGGCGATGATTTATCAGAAGGTGACGGAGTTGGGGAGTGAGGGCGTGATGAGTGATGAAATTAAATAGATAAAAATGACTGATAAAATAAACGTAGGGATTATAGGTGCGGCGGGATACACAGGAGGCGAATTGATTCGCATTCTCCTAAATCACCCAAACGCATACATCACCTTCGCCCACAGCAAAAGCCAGGCGGGAAAGCCCGTGTACGCCACGCATACCGATTTGCTGGGCGATACCGATTTGGTTTTTTCGGGAGAGGAGATTTCGACTTTACTCCAAGACGAAACTTTGCAAGTGATTTTTCTTTGCTCGGGCCACGGTGAATCGCGGAAGTTTCTGACAGAGAATGCGGTTCCTGATTCTGTGAAAATCATCGACCTCAGTACTGATTTCCGCGACGAATCGGAAGGCTTTGTGTACGGTTTGCCCGAATTGCAGAAAGCTAAAATCAAAGCGGCAACGAAAGTCGCCAATCCCGGCTGTTTCGCCACGAGCATCGAGTTAGCTTTGCTGCCGCTGGCTCATGCTAATTTGTTAGGAGGGGACGTCTTTGACATCCACGTCAGCGCCGTAACGGGCAGTACCGGGGCGGGACAGTCGATGAGCGCCACGACGCATTTTTCGTGGCGCAACAATAATATATCCGTCTATAAGGCTTTCACGCACCAGCATTTAGCTGAGATAAAAATGAGTTTGACAAAGCTGCAAAACGATTTCAAGAAAGTCATCAACTTCGTTCCCTATCGCGGCGATTTTACGCGCGGCATCATGGCAAATGTTTATACCACGTACGAAGGTTCGCTGGAAGACGCGATCGAACTGTACCGAAGTTTTTACGACCCCCACCCGTTCACGCATGTCAGCATTCCGGCCATTGATTTGAAGCAAGTAGTGAATACCAACAAATGTTTTGTTCATTTGGAAAAGCATGACGGACAGTTGCTGATTACCAGTATTATCGATAATTTGATCAAAGGAGCATCCGGCCAGGCAGTACAGAATATGAACCTGATTTTTGGCTTGCCCGAGGATGCGGGCTTGCGGCTGAAAGCGGTGGCTTTTTGAAAGTCATTTCGACTTTTTAATAAATCAACCATTCACTCAAAAGAAAGAAAGAACTGACGGATGTCATTCGTTGGGGTGGCAGGAAGAAGTAAATAGCGGTGTTTTTTATACACTTTTACAACATCATGACAACAGAAAGAGAACAACTGAATAAGGACGGCTACGTGCTGCTGCGCGGTTTTTTGGATAAAAACACGGTAGCCGAAATTTACCGGGAAGCGCGGGAAATCTTTGCCGAGCAAATCAAGCGCGTGACGGGCCGGACGGTGGACATCGACGAGCGCGGCGCCTTTGAAAACGCCATGTTTGAGTTTTTTGAAAAAGACTTCGACGCCTTTGTGAACACGGGTAAGACCGTACAGCACAGTTTCTCGCTGCATCGCTTAGCAGTGAGCGAAAAAATCGAGAAAGTGCTGAAAGATTTGGGCATCGAGAAACCCGTCATCGGGGCGCGTCCGGCCATGCAGTTCAACAGCCGCTTCCTCGCCAAAGGCGGCAGTAAGCACTGGAAACTCGACGCGCACCAGGACTGGCGCACCGGACAAGGCTCGCTCGACAGCACCGTCATCTGGTTTCCGATGGTGGACGCCGGAACCGACATCGGCGCGTTGCAGGTCATCCCTGGCAGCCACACGGGCGGTTTGATGGAAGCCAGCACCTCCGGCTACCAGGGCGGCATCACGGCAGCTTTGAAGGTTGAGGATTTCGTACAAACCGAGTTTCAGGTGGGTGATATGCTGGTGTTCTCGTCGTTTTTAGTACATCAGTCCGGCAATAATGTGACCAACAACATCCGCTGGTCGGTGCAACTGCGCTACAACAACCTCGCCGAGCCGACCTTCATTGAGCGCGGCTACCCGATGGCCTACCTCTACAAGCCCGAACCCGACCTCGTTACGCCAAATTTTCCCTCGGCGGAGCAGCTTAAGGAGATTTACAAATGATGAGTGATGAATGATGAGTGTTGGCGCAGCCTTTCATTCATCATTCATCATTCATCACTCATCACTCATCACTCATCACTAAGAATTCACAATTGAAGGTAAGCGTAACCATCCTCACCTATAATCAGGCGGCCTTTATCGGGCAGGCCATCGAGAGTGCGCTCAATCAGGAGACTGATTTTGCGTACGAGATTCTGGTGGGTGACGATTTCTCGACCGACGGGACGCAGCAGGTGATTCTGGATTATCAAAAGCGGTTTCCTGATAAAGTGAAGCCCGTTTTGCACAAAAAGAATTTGGGCCAAAACGGTCTTTTCAACACTATCGAGACGCTAAAACTGGCTCAGGGCGAGTACATTGCCCCGCTCGACGGTGACGACTACTGGACGAGTCCCGACAAATTGCAGAAGCAGGTGGATTTCATGGAAAGCCATCCCGATTTTTCGGCCTGCTTCCATAATGCCCTTATTACCTACGAGGACGGATCGCCCGCCCGTGAGGTAAACGCCGCCGACCAGAAGGCAGTCATCGGCATGGACGACCTGATCGGCGAGGACGAGATTTGGTTCATGGCCACCTCGGCGGTACTATTCAAAAACGGCCTGGTGCACTATCCCGAGTGGTTTTTGAAATCGACCAGCGGCGATATTCCGCGCTACGTCATTCTGGCCAAGCACGGGCCGATTGGCTACGTGCCGGGGACGATGTCCGTTTATCGCAAAAACAAGGCGGGTGCCAGCTTCAAAGACCATTACCGCGACGCCCGCTTTCTGCGCAACCGCATCATGATGTACGAGGGCATCGACGCGGAAACATCCTACAAGTACAATGCCCTGCTGCGCCTGAACATCGCCCGCTACCACCGCATGATGCTCGACGCCCGGCAGTATTCAAAGAGCTACTTCCGACGGTTTGCGTTAGCGATTAAGTACTTGCGATACCGACAGCCCAATCCGGTCGAAACGAAGGAAATTACGCGCGATTACCTCACGCCTAAATGGATCGTGCGCATTTACAGCTTCTTCGCGCTGCTGCCCCACCGATTCCGCGAGACGTCATGACGAAGGTGTCGGTCTGTGTGCCTACCTATCAGCACGAAGCCTACGTCGCGCAGATGCTGGACGGGGCGCTGGCGCAGCAGACGGATTTCCCCTACGAAATCGTCATCGGCGACGATGGCTCCACCGACCGCGCCCCGGCCATTATCCAAGCCTACGCCGAGAAACATCCCGGTAAAATCCGCGCGTACCTGCACCCCGAAAACCTTGGGCCGAAAAAGCCACGCGAGTTTGCGGGCCGCAACAATGTGCTGCACTTGCTGAAAGCCTGCCGGGGCGAGTATGTGGCCCTCTGCGAAGGCGACGACTACTGGGCCGACCCGCATAAATTACAGAAGCAGGTCGATTTCCTGGACGCTCACCCCGAGTTCGCGATTTGCCACCACAACGTCCGCGTGACCTACGAGGACGGCTCACCCGAGCATTTGTTCAATGCCCCCGACCAAAAAGCCGTTTCGACCATCGACGATCTGCTGGCCGACCGCTGGTTCATCGCCACGGCCAGCCTGCTCTACCGCAATTACTTCCTGACCGAGGACTTCGCCCCCTGGCACGCCAAAGCCGCCGCCGGAGACTGGGCGCTGGTGCTGCAACTGGCCGCGCGGGGTAACATCGGCTACCTGCCCGACGTGATGGGTGTCTATCGCAAGCACCGGGGCGGGCTGAGCAACCTTCACGCGCCTACCAACGAGTGGTTCGTGCAGAATCGGCGGGAGATGTTTGAGAATGTGCGGGCGTGGTTAGGAAGTTTAAATTTGGTATAACATCAAAAAAACTCCCCGTCCAGAATATGGACGGGGAGTTTTTTCTATTGCCGCAGCTTAGGCAGCGAGGCTGAATTTATTCTTTGGTCACTTTCCAGACCGCGCCAGTACCCGGCTGGTAGGCGTAGGGGGGCTTCCTGCTCATGTCTATTTTAACCACCCCGTAATCGACGATATACATGGCACCATCGGGTCCGAAGCGGAGGCCGAACGGACGCTCGAGGCCAGCTCCCGCGATTCCCTGCTGGGAGGCTGGTCCCGGTTGGGCATTGCGGATGAAAGATTCAAACTGTCCGTTGGTGGGATTGACCATCACCACCTGGCTGCCTGCGGGTTTTTTGCCACGCAATGGGTTGGTGGGTGGGGCCAGGTCGCCCCATTCGGCCACAAAAATTCTTCCTGCCATACTTCCCCAGGAATCGGGTGCCACATCCAGCATGCTTGGCGAGGAGTTGAACTCGTGCTTGCCGATCACCACCGAAGGATCGGGAGGCGTCAGACCGCTGGCCTGGTGGTCGATCACAAAACCCAGATTCTTGCCTTGGGGTACTCCATTGACTACCACCAGCGCCTGTAGGGAGTCGGGCGTTTCATAGGCGGGGTTGGTGAGGGGTTTCCGTTCGGCCGAGTAGTCGGGTATGCCGTACCACATGCCTTTTTTGACGCGCAGGGTCACATCTGCTTCGTCTTTGACTGGCCTGGACCCTCGCACGTCGTAGCCGTTTTCGGCAGCGTACATGGCCCCGGTCTTCTTGTCCCAAGCGATGCCGATCAGGTTTCGGAAGCCCCAGGCGTGGGTTTGCATGGTGCCCAAGGCATCCTTGGGATCAAAGGAAAGAATGGCCCCACCGCACAACTTGGCGGCCTTGATGACCTGACCGGGGGTGGAAGGAGTGCCGAAGGGAAGGAAGGCACCCGTGAGTACCGTGTCGCCGGGAGCGGGGGTTCTGAAATCGGCTGACTTGAAATTCATGCCTGTAAGCACGATGTCCTGGCAAGGAATTGGGCGGAGGTTGGGACTTTTCATCACCCAGGGTGCGATAGACATATCGACAACGCCGGCGTTGCCCGCCAGCCCCACGGCAACATACATCCGGCCATCGGGACCCATCCTGATGTCATTGATCTGGTGCTCGGCCTGACTGTCCACGATGCCCTTGAAAACCAATTGCACCTGTCCGTCCTTGGTTACGCGCGACACGGCCCCGGTCAGGTCATCGGCCCGGTGCGTGATGAAGAAGGCTCCGTCGTGCCAGGTGATTCCCACCACGGAGGGATTGATCCCTTTGTTGGTCAGGTTCACCACTTCCGTGGCGGTTCCGTCCTTGATTTGTACAATGCGGAGTGGCGCATACATTTCGGGCTCCAGGCCCCCCCCCGCTTCCAGCACGAACATATTGCCCTGGTCGTCCCAGGTTACGCTCGTTGGTAGCTTCAGCCCGTCCACCATCTTTTCAATCTTGAATCCGGCGGGCACTTGGATGCCGGGGTAAGCGGTTCCATTGTCAGGGATCCGGTGATCTTCTATGCAACCCGTCAACAACAGGGAAGTCACAAACAGCAACAGGGGAAGCGCCGCCCCTTTCAATCGAGCACGCTTTTTCGGGTGGCCCGTAATTGGATTTTGGTCATTTCTTTTCATAATCAATTGGTTTTAAAGGTACACGGTTTATAAAAATTAGAAAAATTCTTTATCCGCAGTACGTATTTTCGATTCCCGGCTGAAGTAGCGCCCTAACGGCCTGTCGGCAACGGGGAATTGTAGAAACACAATTTCCCCGGGCTGATGGCTCAGGAGAAACTTGCCAATGACTATTAAGAGTAGGGGAAGGTTGGGAAACGGCGGACTGGACAAATTGACGCCGATCCAGTTCGTTTGGAAAAAACCGTGCCACCCACTTGGCAAACACAAACTAGCGGAACTGACTACGAGGAGCAATAGGGCGAGGTGAGTTCCCGACTTATCAGGCTTAGAACCCTCTTTCGACAAAAGGCTTACTCATTAACTACTTCTCCCGTTCCGGCACCCTAACCTCATAGCTGAAATTAGCCGGTACCCGCAGGCGGTAGTCGGTCGTGTTGTTGAACCAGGGATTCAGCCGCCTCAACTCCTTGTAGGTCGTATTGTTTGCTTTGGCGAAAGCCACGAGGTTCGTGTCGCGATCCAGCTTGACAACCTTGAACCGATGCGGGCGGTACTGCTCTTCAGGATGCAGGAAATAGCCATACGCCTCCGGGTTTTCCAGGATGATCTTGAAGGCGAGAATGCGGTAAAAATAGCGGGCGGTTTCGCTGTTCAGGTACAAATCCCAGAAATTGTCCACCTGTTGGTACTTCAAAACGTTCTGCGTTCCCGTCAGTCCTTTGTTGTAGGAGGTCGCTACGAGCGGCCAGCTTTTCAGGCGTGCCTCCGCCCATTTGAGGTAGCGGGCGGCGGCTTCTGTGGCTAGTTTGGGGTCGCGGCGCATGTCCACATCGGCGTCGATGTGCAGGCCGTAGTCGCGGGCGGTGGGAGCCATAAACTGCCACATACCCACTGCCCCGGCGGGCGACTGCGCCGTGTTTTCAAACTCGCTCTCGGCCACCGCCAGGTAAATAAAGTCGGTCGGGACATCGTTTTCGCGCAGCGTCTTTTCGATCAGAGGCCGCCAGCGCTCGATGTTTTTCATGATAAAAATGGTGCGCGAATGCCCAAAGGTGTTCACGACCAGTTCGCGCTCAAGTCCCTCGCGCACGTCGTCGCGATCCAGCGGCACCCGTACGCCCGCGAAGGTTAGTGTGTCAGGCAGTGGCGGCATCGTGACGTGCTGCGGTTGGCCATCGACGGGGACAATGGCAGTACGATCCGCAAAGGGTACCCGCTCGTCCTTCACTACCGGCGGATTGGCGTCTTGGGAGAGGCAACCGTAGCAAAACAGCATTTCAAAGAATAAAGAAAGCGGGAAGGTGATCTGTCGAAAGGGCATTTTTGAAAATTTATGGCAGAGAAACCGAAGCGGCAAAGCTACGTCAAATCAAGCAGGGATGCGGTACCCCGGTGCGGGTGGACAGTTGACAGTTTGTCAGAATTAGAAAGCCCGCAAACGGATGTTTACGGGCTTTTTTCTGGGTGGATATAGGATAAAGATTAGGAAGGATTGGAATTAGAAACGTAGTGCGCTCGGGGGTGAAGGCCCTTGCCGATGATCGCCACCAGTTCAGGATTGACGAACTTCTCGTCCACCACTTCCCAGGCTTCGTTGCGATAAACCATCACAAAGGAGTCCTTTTCGGGGAAAATAATCCGCAGCCCCTGCTCGTCGCCGTACATTTCGGGTTCAACGTCAAATTTCATTTCTTGCCCGTCTTTGGGGTCTTTTATGATCAATTCCATTAGGTTTGGGTTTAGTTTTGGTAAAATTAAGGTCGTCGAGTACGAGTGTTGTGAATAAAACCATTCCAGAATCCAGCCAAAGTCTCTTTCTACTCTTGCTAATTAGCGGTAAAGTGAGAAACCTTACGCGGCTCGTTGCCTAAAATTCACCCATTAAAAATCTCTCGATGAACATTTTAAGATATCTCGATTTTCAGAACAGCCGCAAAAAAGCGGTGTACGTTGTGCTGAGTTTGAGCCTGCTTTTCCTGCTGCTGACTGCTTTCGTGGCGCTGCTACCCATGACATTCATCGATCTCGAATTCTCGGAGGAGGTGCAGGAGGACAATTTTCCCCTGCTGGACGCGCTGATGCGGGGCGTAAGCTGGTTCGGAACGCAGTGGGTGGCTATTTCGCTTACGCTGGGAACCGCGCTGGTTTTTCTGCTAGCGGGCCTTCGCCGCGAGGCGCTGTTTCTGAGCTTGACGCTGTTGTCTTCCGTCCTTAATTTTGGAATAAAATTATTGGTCGACCGCCCCCGCCCCACCGAAGACTTGGTGCGGATTGTGGTAAAAGCGCAACACCAGAGTTTCCCCAGTGGCCACACGGTGTATTACGTCACCTTCTTTGGCTTCCTGATTTTTTTGTTATTTCGACTTCGGCAGATTCCCCCGGCGGTTCGCTGGTCGGTGGGCGTTTTTAGCTTGCTGCTTGTTCTGGCCGTACCCTTCTCGCGTGTGTACCTGGGCAATCACTGGTTTACCGACGTCGTGGCGGGCTTCGTGCTGGGGCTTATCTCGCTGGTCGTGCTGATTTATTTGTATTTTAAGTCCGATAGAAAAGGAATAAGTAGCAATTAGTCCTTTTACTCTGATATCGAACTAAAAACCTAATACCCAACAACCCAACACCTATCCAAAATCATGAACATCGAACCAAAAATCGGCAGCCAATTCACCCACTCGTTCAAATTTAGTCAGGAAGACGTGGCGACTTTTGCCCGCGTGACGGGCGACACCAACCCGCTGCACCTCGACGCCGACTACGCGGCCACCACGTCCTTCAAGCGGCCCATCATCCACGGGATGCTAGGCGCGAGCGTATTCACCAAAGTGCTGGGGACGGAGTACCCCGGCTACGGCTCCATCTACGTAAGCCAATCTCTCAGCTTCCTGCGGCCCATGTTTGTCGATACCGACTACGAGGCGGTCTTTACCATCACTAGTCTAAATCCTGAAAAGAACATGGCGGAAATAAGCACTGAAATCCTGGACGCCCAGACGCGCAAAGTGACCACGCGCGGCGCGGCGACGATGATCAATAGGGAGAAGTTTTAGGCTCCGTTCGTATTTTTCAATGGTTCTTCAATAATTAATTAAGTGGCTTTACAGCCGAAGGTGTAAAGTTCTCTGACTTTGGGGTCATTTTATCCGTAAATTGGCACCGAATTTGCGTGCAGACGGGTAATTGTGAGAGGTTCATGCGAAGAAAACAATTTTTATTTTTTCTGGGATGGCTAATGGCGTGGGTAATGAGCCTACCTGCTCAGGCTTCTCATGTCATTGGTGGAAACATCACGATTTCGCCTAAAAACAACCTGACCAGCGTGTACGATGTCTGCGTGACGCTGTATTACGACGCCAGTAGCACTGACCCTAACGCCCAGCAGACCGAAATTACCGTTTCCTTTTTCCGTAAATTCGACAACGCCCGGCTCAGCGACCTGCGCCTGAAGCAGAGCAGCAAGCAGCCGCTGGCTTTTACGAATCCGGGTTGCGCCGCATCGCGCAATCTGAAAATCAACGTCGTGCAGTTTTGTGCCGAAACCCGGCTGCCGCTGAGTGAGTACGCGCATCAGCAAGGCTACTACGTGAGCTGGGAGCGCTGCTGCCGCTCGGCGGACATCACCAATATTAAAGGCGCCGGCACTTCCTCGCTCGTGCTGTACGCCGAGTTTCCACCCGTGTCGACGGACAACCGCTCGCCTGTGTTCGGAGCGGCCAACGGCGAAATCCTCTGCCGCAACACGCCCTACACCTTCGAGTCGGGCGCGACCGACCCCGACGGCGACGAGCTGCGCTACCGCCTCGACACGCCCTTCAACAGCACCCGTCCGCCCTTTGGCATCGACCCGCTGGCCCCTTCCACGGCGGGCCCCTATCCCAAAAGCGAATGGGCCAACGGCTACGGTACGGCTAATCCCGTGCCGAGCAAGCCTGCCTTTTCGCTCGACCCCAAAACCGGGACTATCCGCCTGACGCCGACCGAAACGGGCCTGTTTGCGTACCGCGTGGTGGTGGAAGAATATCGCCAGGGCCGAAAACTCGGCGAAGTCCACCGCGACTACCAACTTTTAGTCATTGACTGCACCAACGACAACCCGCCGCCCGTGGCGATCGAAGATGCACTGCTGCCGCCCGGCGCAAGCATCGCCGAGGGCGATTCTGTAATCGAAGTAGGCATCTGCCGGGGCGATGCGATTTCGCTCAAAGCCGAGGCCAATCCGCAGTTTGCCTACCAGTGGCAGCGCGACGGCATTAACATTAAAAACGCCAATGGCCCGGCCATCACCATTACGCAGGAAGGCGTGTACAACGTGGTCAAGACCTTTGCCGACCGCTGCGGCAATGCCAGTACGCTGGGCGAAAAGTTCGGGGTAAAATACCGCTCCCAGGAAGAAGTCAAAATTACGCCCGGCCCGAAAGCCAGCGTTTGCGAAGGTTCGCCACTGGATTTGTCGCTGAACGTGGGCGCAGCGGGCTGGTCTTTTGGCTGGCAAAAGGACGGCAAAGCCTTACCCGGCGCAACGTTCAGTACGCTTTCCGGCATTACGGAAGCGGGTGTTTACGTGGTGAAAGCCGCCAATGTCGTCACGCGATGCATCAGTTCCGACACCGTGACCGTGCGGCTGAACGCCCGCCCGCCCGCGACGGTAACCGCACCGCCGCGGGAAATCTGCCAGGGCGATTCGGTGCGGCTGCAAGCTAACGCGGGCAAGAATTTCACCTATGTTTGGTACCAGGCCACAATGCCGCAGCCCAGCCCGATTGGTTCAGCAAATCTAGTCAAGAAATCAGGGTTGTATTCGGTAGAAGTCAGCGACACGACGACCGGCTGCTCCCGCCGTTCGGATACGCTGCGGGTGATAGTCAAGCCATTGCCCCAGGTACTTTTTGATTCATTACCTGCCGTTTGCGGGCAAGCCAACGCGAAATTGTCCCTGGTTGCTACGCCCGCAGGCGGAA
>JBBSKK010000014.1:0-17694 GCA_038256395.1 Cytophagales bacterium
CATCGCCGTTAAAATCGGCCCACTGCGGCTTGACGCACGTGAGTTGCAGCATATTCGAGAAGCCGAGGTACTCGGCGGCGGCCCAGTCGTAGCGGGGCGTTTTGGCGTCGCCGGAGTTTTTGAAAAATTGTAAGGTTCCCCGAAAGCCCGCGTCGCCCCGCGTGCCGCCCGTGCCGACGACCAAGTCGAGGTCGCCGTCGCCATCCACGTCGAAGAAGGCGGGGGCAGCGCCTTCGCCGACGTCGATCATTTGGTCTTGCAGGAAGTTCTTTTGTTTTAATTCAAAAACCGGATTCGTGGTTGTCCCGGCGTTGTGGTAGTACCAGGTGGACGACTGGAAATCCATTAGATTGCCTTCGTTGGCATAAACATTCGGCGCGGCCAGCAGGTCTTTTACGCCATCGAAGTCCACGTCCACGCTGTAAACTGCCGGGAAAATGGGGAACGTGATCGGGTCTTTGGCCGGATAACTCACGTCGAAACGCGTGAAGTCACCCACACGATTGGTACCCGTGTTGATTAGCCGGGCCACGTTGTCGCAGGTGACGTGGCCCATGAGCAGGTCTTTCTTGCCGTCGCCGTTGAGGTCTTGCAGCAGCACGGCGTTGCCCGAGTGCATGAGGCGGCCGCCGCTATTCTTCTTTCCCAAATCCTCGACCGCGCCGCAGTCCACGCCCAGCTTGAAATCGTTGCAGTGTTCCTTGACGAAATTCCCCCAGCAGGGGCCGTTGCGCACGAATTCCAGACTATCCGGGACGCCGTAGCGCTCCATGCTCATGTTCTGGTGCATTTCGAGGAAGTTGCCCAGAAGTTCGTAGGTAACGATGTCCAGGTCGCCGTCGTCGTCCAGGTCGGTGAGGGCGGGAATGTCGGTGGCGACGACCAACAGATTTATTTTCCCCGAAAAACCTATCGAGTTGAGCAGCGGCTTGAAGAGCTTCCAGGCCCAGCCACCACCGTTTGGCACCTGCTTGTATACCTGAACGCCTTGTGAAGTGTGCGTGAAAAGGTCTTTTCGGCCATCTTTATCGTAGTCGGCCAGCAGCATCCAGTCGGTCATGGGCGGGAAACGGGCTTCGTAGGTCGGGGCGTGGCGGTAGGTTTTGGCGGTGGCGTCGCCGAGGAAGGTCGTCACGCGGTTGGAGGTGCGGTCGAAGGCCACGAGGTCGTCGGTGCCGTCGCCGTTCAGGTCCATCGTCGAGAATTGCCCGGCGTTCAGGCCACCCGCCCAGGGATTGCGGAGAGTTTGACCGTTGCGGGTGATGGTGGTCGTAGTGTCCAGCCGGAACCAGGGCTGCTGGGCGAAGGCGGGGGCCACAACGAGGAAAAAGAGAAGTAGGTATAGGCAGGCGTTTCGTTTCATTGCGTGATTTTTCGCGTAATTTTGGGCGTGTGTGGTACGGGCGACCCGCCCGTTTATGGTCAATGATTCTTTATTTTAGCAGAATCTCAGCAAAAAAACGGGCGAGCCGCAGCAGCGGCTGTCCGACCGTACCACATCAACAACGCCGTAACTACCCAAGTTGTCTATAATTATGCTGGAAATCACGCTGGAAGAACTTTACGCAATTTATTTAACGAATCCACTAGTCTGCACCGATACGCGGAAGATTGCACCGGGCTGCCTGTTTTTTGCCTTGAAGGGTGAAAATTTCAATGGAAATACTTTTGCCCAACAAGCTCTCGATAGCGGGGCCGCTTACGCCGTAGTGGACGACTTCTCAGTAGTGAAGGATAAGCGTTTTCTGCTGGTAGACGACGTACTGGCTGCTTTACAGGAATTGGCCAAATACCACCGAAATACCTGGAATATTCCGGTCATCGGCCTGACGGGCTCTAACGGAAAAACCACGACCAAGGAACTCATTGTGGCAGTTTTGGCCAAAAAATACCGCACCAACGCCACCGTCGGCAACCTCAACAACCACATCGGCGTGCCGCTCACGCTCCTGTCCATTCAGCCAGACGACAACACCGTGGCCGTGATTGAAATGGGGGCCAATCACCAGCATGAAATCGCTTTCCTCAGCAGCATCGCTCAGCCGACGCACGGCCTGATTACCAATATCGGCAAAGCCCACCTGGAAGGTTTCGGCGGAATCGCGGGCGTCAAGAAAGGGAAGGGTGAGCTTTATACCTATTTATCCAAGAAAAAGCGGGTCGTGTTCGTGAACACTCAGGACGAGACTCTCATGGAAATGGCCAGCAAGAAACACGCTTTCGGCGAAATCGTCTTCTACCGCACCGCCAGTTCGGAAGTAAACCCGACGCTGGTCGAGGAATCGCCTTTTGTGATTTACGAAAACCAGGAAAAGCAAACCATCGTCACCCACCTGCCGGGCAGGCACAATTTCTACAACATCTGCGCCGCCCTGGCCATCGGCCACTACTTCGAAGTACCCAGCGACGATGCCCACCGCGCCATCTCCGACTACCGGCCCGACAACAACCGCTCCCAAGTCATCGAGAAAGGCAGCAACACCATCACGCTCGACGCTTACAACGCCAACCCGAGTTCTATGCGGGCGGCCATCGAACACTTCACCCGCAGCGACGCCCCGCGCAAGATGCTGATTCTGGGCGATATGCTGGAACTGGGCGACGAAGCCGCCGCCGAACACCTGGCCATCGGCCAGCTAGTCGCCGAGGGCAAATTCGACGTGGTAATCCTGACCGGGCCGCTCATGCAGCACGCCCTGCCCGCCCTACCAAAGGCGTACTACATTCCCGACAAATTTTCGCTCCACAACTGGATCATGGACCACCCGCAGGAAAACACGCACATCCTCATCAAAGGCTCGCGCGGCATGGGGCTGGAAAGCGTCGTGCAGTTTTTGTGAGAAGAAATAAGAATCCGGAGAAGTAACTCTCCGGCTTCTTGCTAAAATCCTGGGTTCATATAAACTACAATCCAAACGCCTCCTTGATTTTATCCACAAAATCGAGTTTCTCCCAGGTGAACAGCTCTACTTCCATTTCCTTCTCCGTGCCGTCAGTGCCTTTGAAGGTTTTCTTCACCACCTCGTTCACGCGACCCATATGGCCGTAGGCGGCAGTTTCGGAGTAAATCGGGTTACGCAGTTTCAGCCGCTCTTCGATAGCGTAAGGGCGCATATCGAAGATTTTCTCAATTTCACGAGCAATCTGCCCGTCGTTCATCTCGATCTTGGCCGTGCCTTTGGTGTCGATAAAAAGGCCGCAGGGCTTGGCCACGCCGATGGCGTAGGAAACCTGCACCAGCACCTCGTCGCAGAGTCCAGCGGCGACCATGTTTTTGGCGATGTGGCGCGTGGCGTAAGCCGCTGAGCGGTCTACCTTGGAAGGATCCTTGCCCGAGAAAGCGCCACCGCCGTGCGCACCTTTACCGCCGTAGGTATCCACGATAATCTTGCGGCCCGTCAGGCCCGTGTCGCCATGCGGCCCGCCGATGACGAATTTTCCGGTGGGGTTGATGTAGTAGGTAATATCGCCGGTGAAAAGCTGCTGCATCTCCTCGGTCAATTTTTCTTTCACCCGGGGGATGACAAAAGATATAATATCGGAATTGATTTTTTCCAACATATCCTTCTCACTAGCGAAATCGTCGTGCTGGGTCGAAACCACGATGGTATCGATGCGCTGCGGCACGTTGTCATCGCTGTACTCGATAGTCACCTGCGCCTTGGCGTCGGGCCGGAGGTAAGGAATGAGTTCGGGTTCGTTGTTGCGGATATTAGACAATTCCTTCAAAATATTGTGGGCCAAATCCAGCGCCAGTGGCATATAGTTTTCGGTTTCGTTGGTCGCGTAACCAAACATCATGCCCTGGTCGCCCGCGCCCTGGGCGTTGGCCTTGGCCTCGAAATCCTGGCTTTCCGCCGCGCGGTCGACGCCCTGATTGATGTCCGCGCTTTGGTCGTGGATGGCCGACAGCACCCCGCAGGAGTTAGACTCGAACATGTATTCGCTCTTGGTGTAGCCGATTTTGCGGATCACCTCCCGCGCTATTTTCTGCACGTCGAGGTAAGTGTTGGTCTTGACTTCCCCGGCCAGCACGACCTGTCCGGTGGTGACGAGGGTCTCGCAGGCCACCTTGCTGTTGGGGTCCCAGGCCATGAAGTTATCGATGAGAGCGTCCGAAATCTGGTCGGCTACTTTGTCGGGGTGTCCTTCCGACACGGATTCCGAAGTGAAAAGGTAAGGCATTTTTCCTAATGATGAATTATGAGTGATGAATTATGAGAACGCAAGCTGCGATAACACCGATTAGCAAGTGGTTGCGGGTGGTGTCGAATTCAGAATCCAGGAAGTTGGGCAGGAGATAGAGAACTTTTTTTGGTTTTTAACCCACATCGTCCCTTAACCACCGTGGTGTTCGTCCCGGTTGGCGCTTCTCCGCTCGAAGCTTCTGGATGCCGACGCAAAATTGAATTTTTTTTAGAAATTAACCAAATGCGCTAGAATCTCTTTATCAGCGTACCGACCATTCCCTTTGTAAAAGCCCAGAGCGGTACCGTGGACATGGTGCGAAGATCGTCCCACACGGAATTATTTCCATCCAAAAAAGCCAAGAGACGCGGCGTAGGGTTATTTTTATAAAGATGGGTAAAAACGGCGTCCCCCGAGTGGCGCTCCTTCAAGAGAACATTCAGCAACGTACTATCCTGCAAATGCTTGAACCAGGAACGAAATGTTGCTTTTGCAGGAATAGGCTTGCCTACGGTCAGGAGTTGCCTAACTAATTCCTGCGTGAGCCACTGCGTGCGCTTAAAGGCGTAGCCCGACGACGCTTTCACGTAACCACCGGAAGTACCGATCTTAATAATACGACTATCGCGGGGCGTTTCGGGTAGTTCGTCCGTCATGGGAATGACGCCAAACTCTTCGTGATGAATTTCAAAATCTTTGATTCCTAAAATGTCGCGGATATAGGTATGCAGCTCGCGGTCGTAGTCGGCTTGAGTCAGCAGAGCATCGGAAAAGACGGTGTATTCGATAAAAGCGCGCTTCTCGTCGACGGGCAGCACGTAGCTGAACCGCACGCCGAGGCCGATCTGTTCGACGCGGTAGTCCATCATAATGGGTACGTCAGGGTCGAAAGCGGGCTGTGGCGTAGTAATTTCCCAACCCTTAAAATGCTGGAGCATATTCTGCCGCTTCGGGTTGTCGAGCCGCAGCGGGGTGACGCTGTCGAAGACGTAGTCGGCAATGAACTGTCCAGCTTCCGTAATAACGAAGCCGCCGTCGGCGGTGCTGGTCAGGCGCTCGATGTTGGTGTGCAGGAAGGTGATGTTGGCATTGGCAGCCAGGTCGGTCTTGACGAAGTCGTAGAAATCAATCCCGCGAATCCATTTGTAGTTGTAGTCGCCGAGGTCGAGTTTTTTCTCGAAGCCACCGCTGCCGTAAAAGTACACTTCGGGCCACTTGCGGAAGATAATCGGGTCGAAAGGGTTTTCCCGATCCGTTTCCCAAAAACACCAGGTGTGGTCGTTCTTGTCTTTCCGATCCTTATCGATAATAAGGATCTGCTTGTTCCGCAGCACCGACTGGTTCATGTAAAAAGCCAGACTCAGTCCCGCTAAACCTCCACCCGCTATGATGTAATCGTAGCGTTTCAAATCGGCACGTTCACGTGCCGTTCGGCGTGGTAGCTGGAACGCACGAGCGGGCCGGATTCGACGTATTTTATTCCACGACTCAGCCCTTCCTCGCGGTACATGTCGAACATCTCGGGCGTAATCCACTCGATGACCTCGTGGTGCATCTTGGTGGGTTGCAGGTACTGGCCGAGCGTCAGGATGTCGAGGCCGTGGGCGGCCAGGTCGTCCATAGCTTTGAACATTTCGTCCTTCGTTTCGCCCAGGCCCAGCATAATGCCGGATTTAGTGCGCTGCTTCGCTTCCTTCGTGCGCCGGATTTGTTCCATACTGCGCTCATACTTGGCTTGCGGACGCACGCCCCGATAAAGCCGCTCGACGGTTTCGACGTTGTGCGACACTACTTCCTGTCCGCCTTCGATCATGCGATAGAGCGCGTCCCAGTTGTTTTTCACGTCGGGAATGAGCGTTTCGATGGTCGTGGCGGGGCTTTGCTCCTTCACCTGCCGCACGGTTTGGTACCAGATTTCGGCCCCCCGGTCTTTCAACTCGTCGCGATTGACGGAAGTAATGACCGCATGTTTGACGCCCATCAACCGGATGGCCTCGGCCACGCGCTGTGGCTCGTCGGTATCGTACTCGGGCGGACGGCCCGTGGCCACGGCGCAGAAGCTGCAACTGCGGGTGCAGACATTGCCCAAAATCATGAACGTGGCCGTACCCGCGCCCCAGCATTCGCCCATGTTGGGGCAACTGCCGCTCTCGCAGATCGTGTGTAGTTTATAGGTATCCACCAACTGCCGCACCCGCAGGAAATCGGGGCCGGCGGGTAGTTTCACGCGCAGCCAATCGGGGCGTTTTTTGCGTTGGGAGGGGATAATGGGAAGCTCAATCATAATCTCACTTTTTCAACCCATAGTACAGCGTCACAAAACCGGAGGTGAAGAAACTGCGGTTTTGGGCCTGGGGCATGATGATGATTTGGCGGGAAAAGGCTTCGGTGACGAAGCCGATTTCGATGCCGGTCATGTTTTCGCGGAAGGCGCTTAGCTCGAAGCTGAGGGCGGCTTTGATGTGGGCACCCGGCACAATTTTGGCCTTGTCGAAGCCCGCGAAGAAGCTGCCCGCGCCAATAATGTCGCCCGGCAGATTGGGGGTGTAGGGTACCGAGGTCACCACGCCCGCGCGGGGTTGAAGTTGCACGTAGTAGGGTTTTTCGATGCCTATCGAAGGTCCGGCGGCCAGGATGCCACTAATGGAAATGCCCTCGTTGGAGTGGCGGTTGTAGAACATCAGTTCGCGACCGTATTCGGGACGCAACACGAAAAGGTAGTTCTGCTTGCCAAAGGTCAGGCGGGAGCCGTTGCCAGGGTAGGGCGACGAAAATTCCTTTGGGTGCTTCACGTTGACCGCTTCCAGGGCCAGGTACCGAAACTGCTGCTTGCCGAAGAGCGTCCCCGGCAGGGACTTGGAACTGCGTACCACCACCCCGCCGAACAGGCCGGAATTGGTGTTGGTGGTCACGCCGCCCGAGAAAAGCGAGTTGTAGGTCTCGATGTCGGTGTCCGGCTGGCCGCGTCGCTGCCCCCAACCGACGGTGGTCAGCAAAAGGCACAAGCTGCCGAGGAGTAAAGATTTCTTATTGAGCATGGTATGAGATTTCTAGAAAAATATTTCGGGGGGTGAAAATAGCGGAATTTCTTCGGTTCTCGATTTAATTACGCTCTTTCTTAACGGTTTTTTATAGTTTTATGTTCTTCTCACCAACCAGAAACTCATGCCGACGATCAAAACCGACTATTTGGGTGAATTGCGCACCCAGGCTACCCACCTACAATCAGGCACCCAAATTCTGACCGATGCCCCCACCGACAACCAGGGTAAAGGCGAAGCTTTTTCGCCCACCGACCTCGTGGCAGCAGCTTTGGGCAGTTGCATGATGACCATCATGGGCATCGCCGCCCGCCGCGACGGCCTCGACCTGCAAGGCTCCGAAATGGAAATCACGAAAGTGATGTCCGCTGATGCCCCGCGCCGCATTGCCCGCGTGGAACTGGAAATGAAAATGCTTACCGACCGGGGACTGTCCGACGCCGAACGCGCCAAACTCGAACGCGCCGCCCACACCTGCCCGGTGGCTCTCAGCCTGCACCCCGACCTGGTGCAAGCCGTGACTTTCTCGTGGCACGTAGGCCAGGAAGCCTAAAAAGACGGGCGTCGTCGGAAAACTGTTTTCCACTACGCCCGTCTTTATTTTTACAAAAATCTAAGCCAACTCGATGCTGCGGGCCTGTTGACTAATTTCGTCGAAGCTGATGTCGAAGTGCGAGGCGTCGTACACGCATTCGCCCTTGGAAATCAGCAGCGCCTGCGGCGACTCGTGGCGAACGCCGAATGTATCGGCCACTTCGCTGGACAGCGAACGCAGTGAAACCAGATCCAAATAGTAAGGGACTAAATCGCCCGCTTCGTCGTCCTTCCACTTTCTTTCGAGCCGAGCCTTGGTCGTCGCGCTGATGTTGCAGCGGGTACTGTGCTTGAAAATCAGCACCGGATGCCGCTGAGATTCTTCCTTAATATCTTCAAGCTGCGAAGCCTGGGTAAGTGGTTGCCAATTCATCTTTTTGTTGTGTAACTGTTTAATCGTGGAATCGTTGAATTGCTGTTGATTTGTTGAAATGTTGAGGAGCAGTCCATACTTGCAATGGATTGCCTGCAACTCGTTAATGAACAGCTAAACAAATAAACAGTTCCACAGCACCGCGACGGCGGACCGTTTCAACGATTACACAGTTCCACGATTCAACAATTATACGCCCTTCACCTGCCGCGTGTCTAGTTTCTTAATCATTTCGGACGAGAGAGGGTCGGCGTAGAGGCCGTAGGCATTGACGAGGGTTCCCTTCAAGCCGCCCTCCGACTCGATGGCGTAGAGAATTGAGTTGTCGGAGGGGTTGGAGGCTCCCTCGAAGCGATGTACCTCCGTGATGTCGAACTCGTCGGGAGAAAGTTTGATGACCTCTTGCTCGGTTTTATGTTCCAGCCCGTCGGAAATCAGGTTGAAATTGAAGGTATAGCCTTTTTCTTGGAGAGCGGCCAGGGCTTCGGTCATGGTGTCGTAGCCTCCGTCTTCGTTTGGTTGCGCTTTCATTGGATCGTTATCTAGAGATTGGTTATGATTGAGAATCGGTACTTTTGCAAAAATCTTATTCGCCTTCTTTGTTTGCCGTAATATATCCCCTTTTTGTTCGTGCCTACGCTCTAACGATGCGCCTGGCGGCTTTTTTTCATCCCAAGGCCTGCCAATGGGTGCAGGGTAGGGAATACCTGTTGCCCCGACTCCTTTCGGACTTGCCGCCCTTGATTCAGGGGCGTCCGGTGGCTTGGTTTCATGCGGCCTCGCTGGGCGAATTCGAGCAGGGGCGTCCGGTGATGGAGGCATTTCGCGCCCACTACCCCGACTACTTTATTTTCCTCACTTTCTTTTCGCCGTCGGGCTACGAGGTACGAAAAAACTATGCCGTGGCCGATTTCGTAACGTATCTCCCCATCGACACGCCCGCCCATGCCCGGCAGTTGGTCGGTCTACTACGGCCCCGCGTGGCTTTTTTTATTAAGTACGAGTTTTGGTACAACTACTTGCGCGAACTCCGGCGCAGCGAGGTGGTCATTCTCTCGTTTTCGGCCATTTTCCGGCCCAGCCAGCTTTTTTTCAAACCTTACGGCAAATTCTACACGAAACTACTACGCTACTTCGACCATATCCTGGTGCAAAA
This sequence comes from Cytophagales bacterium, assembly GCA_038256395.1. Lineage (GTDB taxonomy): Bacteria > Bacteroidota > Bacteroidia > Cytophagales > Spirosomataceae > Persicitalea. Next base: position 9,353 of record JBBSKK010000014.1, read on the forward strand.
CGAGGAGTCGGCTCGTCTGCTACGTAGCATCGGTATCGACGCGGTCACCGTTGCAGGCGATACACGCTTCGACCGGGTGCAACAAATCGCCGAAGCCGCCCGCGACCTGCCCGAAATCGCGGCTTTCGTGCAGAATCAGCCCTGCCTGGTGGTGGGTTCGGCCTGGGAAGCCGACCGCGCGGTAATCGTCCCGGCTTTAAATGCTTTGAAACTCCCGCTGAAAGCCATCGTCGCTCCGCACGAAATCCACGAAACCGAACTCGTTCTCTGGGAACAAATGCTGGCTGAAAAAACGCTGCGCTATTCGGAATACAAAGCTTCGGGTTTTAATTTTACCAAATATAAAAATGCCCGATACCTGCTCATCGACAACGTCGGGATGCTGTCGTCGCTTTACCGCTACGGGCAAGTGGCCTACATCGGCGGCGCATTCGGGGCCGGGCTGCACAATATTCTGGAAGCGGCTACTTTCGGGTTGCCGATATTTTTTGGTAATAAAAACTACGAAAAATTTCAGGAAGCCATCGATCTCACCCAACAGCAAGGCGCGTGGGCCATCGGTAGCACGGCAGAATTTCGAGAAAAGCTGGAAGAAATTTTGAGCAATCCCGCCGCCCAAGAAAAAAGCGGAGCAATCAACCGCACCTACGTGAAATCCCGTACCGGCGCCACCAACGCCGTAATGGATTGTCTGGCTAAGCTGTTGCAAGAAAGCTAACTGCCGACAGCCCCTGTCAGGCTGAGCGTACCGGGCTGGCGTTCCAGCCGAAGCCCGAAGCCCGCTCAACTAAACTCCCGCGCCATCAACTGCTCCACCAAATGCACCTGCACACCCCACTGCCGGGCCTTGCTGCCCAGCTGCGATACCCGCAACGTGAGTGCATCCCGAAAATCGGCCAGGCAATACTGATGAATCGCGCGCGTCACAGGATCGGCGATAAACGGCCCGGCCTCGGCCAGTAAGCCCGTAATAATTATGATTTCGGGATTGAACATGTGAACGGCGGTGGCGATGCCTTTGCCTAACTCCGCCCCCAGATTGGCCAGCAACTCGATACAGAATTTGTCGCCGTTATGCGCCGCCCGTATAATGTGGTGCGTGTCCAGCGATTCGTTTTCTTTAACCATCTGGGGCAAAGCAGTCTTGCAACCGGCCTCGATACCCGCCTGCGCTTCCCGGATGAGAGCAAAACCAGAGGTAATCGTATCCAGGCAGCCGATTTTGCCACAGTGGCAAAGCAGTCCGTCGGGCTGCACCTGAATGTGGCCCAGCTCACCCGCGAAGCCCGACGCGCCGTTGAACACCTCGCCGTTGAGTAAAATCCCCAGACCCACACCCCAGTCGATATTGACCGTCAGGACGTGATGCTTGCCCTTGGCCAGTCCGAAGCGGTACTCACCGATGGTGGTGGCGTGGGTGTCATTGATAAGTGCCACGGGCAACTGGAACTGCGTCTCGAGCCGCGCGGCCAGCGAAAGATCGGTTCCCGTGAGGTGTGGGTAGGTTTGGTTGGTGCCCTTCTGCACGTTAATGAGGCCAGGCATGGATACCCCAATCCCCCAAAGACGGTTGTGGCTGAGGTTATGGGCTTTGAGGAAAGCGTCCGTTTCTTCGATTAGTGTATCCAGAAAGATCTCGGAATCATCGAGTTTGAGGTCGATCTGCTGCCGGGCGACGAATTCGTTGGCCAGGTCGAACACCACGAGCTGGGTGTCGTGACGCGTAATGTCGAGGATGAGCGTGGCGTATTTTTCGGTATTCAGCCCGTAAAGCGCGGGGGGGCGTCCCGCCCGGGCCACGGCAGTACCCGTTTCATGAATCCAGCCTTCTTTTATTAAGTCATTCACAATGCCCGTGGCCGACGGAATGCTGGCGTGAAAAAGACGAGCCATGTGGTTGATCGAAGTTTGCCCGTGCTGGTAGAGTTCAAGGATGAGTTGGCTACGCAGTCGGTTACGGCGAAGGTCGATGACGGAACTGGATTCAGCGGGAAGGACGGTCATGGGCGTGAGAGAGACGGAATCGTGGTGTTGGTAGAAAAGGACAAGTACTAAAAGGTACAAACAAACATTTTTTTACTCCTTGCAAACCGGCAACTGTCAAATTCATATCTATCCAAAAAACATCCATCCCAAATTTGCTACATTCGTACCCATATTGACAAAAAAGAACGCAACGATTTGAAAAAAGGACTGGTAATGCGCTCCACGGGATCTTGGTACGATGTGCGCGACCCCGAAGGCCACCTGTGGCAATGCCGCCTGAAGGGAAAGTTCAAGCTCAAAGGCTTCAAGGTCACTAACCCCATCGCCGTGGGCGATCGGGTGGAATTCGACGTGGAGGACGAGGCCGAGAACACGGGCATCATTCTCGACATCTTGCCGCGCGAGAACTACCTCGTCCGGCAGTCGGTACACAAGACGGCCCACGCGCACCTGTTGGCCGCCAACGTGGATCAGGCGATTCTGGTCGTGACGCTGTATTTTCCGCGCACCTCGCTGGGCTTCATCGACCGCTTCCTGGTGTCGGCGGAGTCGTTCCGCATTCCGGCGGTGCTGATTTTCAACAAACAAGACTTACTGGATGGCGCTATGCGTGAATACCAGGCCGAACTCATGGCCCTGTACGAAAGCCTGGGCTACCGTTGCCTGGCTACCACCGCCATTGAAAGTGAGGGCCTGGACGCAGTAAATGAGTTGTTGCGGGGAAAAATCTCCGTACTGTCTGGACATTCGGGCGTGGGGAAATCGTCGCTCATCAACGCCATCGCGCCCGGCCTCACCCTGCGCACCAAGGAAGTTTCGACCTTCGCCAACAAAGGCGTCCACACCACGACCTTCGCCGAAATGTTCGAGTTGGCTCCCGACACCTACCTCATCGACTCGCCCGGCATCAAGGAACTCGGCCTGTCCGACACCGAAGCTGCCGAAATCAGCCATTACTTCCCCGAAATGCGCGAACGGCTCAACGAATGCCGCTACCACAACTGCCAGCACATCAACGAACCCGGCTGCGCCGTGAAAGCCGCCGTGGAAGCCGAAGAAATCGCCCTAAGCCGCTTCGACAGCTACCTAAGCATGGTAGGCGGCCAGGACAACCGGCGCTGAACCTGTTATTTATATATCTTTTCTTTATTTTCTGTCACTCTGAGCGTAGCCGAAGAGCAACTCTCGACTCTCCATTTTCAACTCTCCACTAAGTAATGATCCCCGTTCACCTCATAATTAAGGGTTTATACTCTTACAAAGAGCCGCAGGAAATCGACTTTTCGCGCCTGACCGAAACTGCTATATTCGGTATTTTTGGGAAAGTCGGCAGCGGCAAGTCATCCATTCTGGAAGCGATCACCTACGCGCTCTACGGCGAGACGGACCGCCTCAACAAGTCAGGCGACGACCGCAACTACAACATGATGAACCTGCGGTCGAGCGAGTTGCTGATCGACTACGTTTGCCGGGCCGGGGCGGAAGGCCACAAGTACCGCTTCACGGTGAAGGGACGGCGTAACAGCAAGCAGTTCGACAAGGTCAACACCTTCGAGCGCAAGGCGTACCAGTGGCTGGACGAACTCAAAGACTGGGCGCCGCTGGAAGTGGACGATGCCGCTGAGCGGATCGTCGGCCTGAGCTACGATAATTTCAAGCGCACCATCATCATTCCGCAGGGCAAGTTCCAGGATTTCCTCGACCTGCCGCAAGCGCAGCGCACCCGGATGATGAACGAGATTTTTCAACTCCATCGCTATGACCTGGCCGACAAGGTCAAAATCCTGAAAAACCGCAACGACAACCAACTCGAAAATCTGGCCGGGAGCCTGGCCCAACTCGGCCAGACTACGCCCGAAGGATTGGAACAGTCGCGGCGGGACCTGAAAAACGCGCAGTTGCTGATCGTCGATAACGAGCGGGCGCTAAAAACGCTGGCCGAAGGCGAAAAAAACCTCGAAACACTTAGAGGATTGTTTGCTGATAAAAAAGCCGCCCAACAGAAAATTACCGAACTCGCCACACAGGAAACCGATTTCATGGCTCGCTCCGCGCGGCTGGACCGCTACCAGTCGTGCCGGAATACGTTTAAGCTGGTGCTGGATCAAAAGAAAATCCGCACGGCTGACCTGGCGCGGGACACGAATATTTTACAAAAAAAAGAAAAGGAAGCGGCGGAAAGGCAGCAACTGATCGAGGCCGAACAAGCGAAGTTGAACGAAATCCTGCCCGCCTACGAAAAGCGTGAAACGCTAAAAGAGGAAACCGAGGAATTGGGCTGGGTGCTGAAATTACTCCAAATCCGGGAAGATAAAGTTGATTTAGAAGATAAAAAGCTACGTGGTCAAGCAGCGGCGTTAGGGCAGAAGGAAATAATCAACCAACTCCTTTTACAAAAACAGGGAATAGAAAAATCGCTGGATGATGCCAAGGCCGAGCGCGTGGATTTAGAGGTCGTGTCGCAGGTGTCGGACTGGTTTGCGCAGAAAAATGCGTTACTGAAAATCAGGGAAACGCTCAAAGAGGAAGCCAACCAGGTGGCCGACGAGGTCGAAAAACTCGAAATGAGCAAAATCGAACTCGTCACCAAACCTATTTATGAGGGAATCCTCGACGAAACCCACGCCAGCAGTCACCCCGCCGCCATTCGCGAGCGGCTCGACGCGGAGAAAGCCGTTTTTTCGCAGCATAATACCAAACTGGAAAATGAACTCCTGCAACTGAAGACCCAACGCGCCCTGCAACAACACGCCGCCGCGCTGCAATCGGACGAACCCTGTCCGCTCTGTGGGTCGGTGCATCATCCGGCGGTACTGAGCGAGTCGGCGGATTTGGAACAGGACTTGCGAGTCGTGGAACGACGGCAGCAGGAACTCCACGCGCTGGCGGAGCAGTTCGATCGGGCCAAAAACCAACTGACCGACTTGGAAAAGCAGTTGGACTTTTACGAAAAACAGAAGAAAGCCATTCGGGAAAAGTGGAGCGAAAACAAAAGTCTGCTCGCCCGGCACGACGAGAAGTTCATTTGGGCGGACTTCCCCAAGGACGATGAGGAAAGGGTGAAGGAAGCGTTCAAGCAAGCCAAAAAGCAGGATACGTTGATTTTGGATTTGGATAAAAAGCAAAAGCAGAAGAGCCAGGAAGTCGATGAGGCCCGTAAGTACCTGGAGGACCAGATTCAGTTTGCCTTACAGAAAATAGAAAAAGATCTCGCCGCCCGTCTGGCCGAAACCGATACCTACCAGCAGCAGCTATCGCGCTTGGATATGGCTGAATTCGACAGCCAAACGGCGGAGCAAATCAAGTACCGCATCCACGCCCAGAATACCGCCTACGACAAGCTGACCGCCGATTATGAGCGACTGACGAAGCAAATACAAACGTTTGCCGACCAGCAAAACGTGCTTTCGGGAGAAATCGCTTCCCTCAAAAGCAACACCCAGCAGCAAGCCGAAGCCCTGGGGGAATTGAGCGAAAACCTGCGAAATGACATTGCCGCCTCCGACTTCGCCGACGAAAACGAAATACGAACGATGCTGAACACGGAGCTGGACGTCGCCAGGGAAAAGCAGCAAATCGACGCGTACCTTCTAACTCTGAACACCGCCCGCGCCACGCTGAAAACGCTGGAAGAAAAAACCGAAGGGCTGCGCTACGAAGCCGAAATCCACCAAAAACTGCGGGCCGATTTGGAAGCGAAAACCATCCGCCTCAACGACCTCCGCAAGGAGGAAGGCGGCCTGGCGAATCAGGTTAAAAAACAAGAACAGGACCTTGCAGCACAGGCGGATTTGCGCAAGAATAAAGAGAAACTCGACCTCCGCGCCTACGACCTCGACACGCTGGGCAAGCTGTTCAAGGCGGCAGGGTTCGTGAGCTACGTGTCGGCCATGCACCTGCAAAATCTCTGTAATCAGGCCAACGCTCGTTTCCACAAAATGACACGCCACCAGTTGCAGCTCGAACTCTACGAACCCCGTCCGGCAGAATATGATTTTCAGGTGCGCGACCTGCTCAACGAAGGCCGCACCCGCGCCGTAAAGACGCTCTCGGGCGGGCAGAAATTCCAGGTTGCGCTATCATTGGCGCTAGCTTTGGCCGACCAGATTCACAACCAATCCCACGCGATGCACAATTTCTTCTTCCTCGACGAGGGCTTCGGCTCGCTGGACAAGGATTCGCTGAGCGAGGTCTTCGAGACGCTGCAATCGCTGCGCCGCGAGAACCGCATCGTGGGCGTCATCTCGCACGTGGAGGAACTACAGCAGGAAATCCAGAATCATTTAAAGATAGAAATGACGGAACAGGGGAGTGTGGTGGTGCCGCATTGGGGGTAGTTTTTGGCGGGAAGCCCCGTGGCGGTCAACGCAGGGCATTCTGGGCGCTAAGGGCTGGCGTTCGTGAATGTGTGACTCATTCTTTTTATTTGACGACTTACCTTTTCACGGATCAGTTGATGTATAATCGCCAGGGTATTTTTTTACAAAAAAACAATACTTTTTTGCTTTATTTTGCAATAACCGTTATTTTTAACCTTCAAAAACGGGTTTTTTCATCCACTTCTAAACTCTTACGGCAATGCGCAAAATTTACCTGCTTCTGCTATTGGCTATCCTGGCTATGCCAGCTTCGGCCACCGTTCGATACGTCGATGCCAGTCGCCCCGACAATTCCGGTAACGGATTCACTTGGGCCACGGCTCACAAGTACCTGCAAAACGCTCTGTCGGCAGCCTCAGACGGCGACCAGATTTGGGTGGCCCGAGGCACCTACAAGCCCACCAACGACCCGAACGACCGAAACGCTTCTTTTGTCATGAAGGAAGGGGTAGCCATCTACGGTGGCTTCACCAGTGGCCAGATGAACCTGAATGACCGCAATAGCGACCCGGCTGGCAACGGTACGGTGCTGAGCGGGGATATCGATAGCGATGGCATACCAAATGGAAACAGTTTGCATGTCGTTAGAAATGACAGAAACTATCTTACAACGAGGTCTATACTAGACGGCTTCACGGTAGCATACGGGAATGCAGATCGAACAGATATCGATAATGCGAGCGGAGCGGGCATCTACAACTACTCATCCAACCCTTTGATCATAAGATGCTCTATTACATCAAATTACTCGCTCGGTTCGGGAGCTGGAATGTTCAATCAATACAGTAGTCCCCACATCATTAACTGCCAGTTTTCGGGAAATCAAACCAAGTCCACGGGGTTTGGTAGAGGAGGTGGATTAGCTTTTTACGAAGGTAGTCCCGTGATTAGGAACTCTGTGTTTATCTACAACCTAGCCGCAGCATCTGGCGGAGCCATATACATGGCATCAACAGGTTCTGGAACGGAGGTAAGTGGTTGCCAATTTTCAGATAACAGGAGTGTGCAGAATGGCGCAGGAGTTGATAAAAACGGAGGTCAGCTTTTGCTTGAAAAATGTACTTTTACGGGCAACGAAGTTCAAATCGGTCAATACTCATCAGGTGGCGGAGCAGTATTAAATGTTGGCAGCATTCAAATTGAGAAATGTAGTTTTCTCAGAAACAAAGCCAGGATTGGGGGCGCGCTTACGTTGATAGCGATTCCTTCAAATGCCAATGTTCGTATTGATAATTGTTTATTTTATGTCAACAGTTCACAAGTAAGCGGGGGAGCAGTTTACACAACCGGAAGTCCTACATTTCAAAATTGCAGGTTTGAAGAAAATAACTCATCTTATGGGGGAGCCGTACACAATAACGGAGGAACCTCCTACAACGACAGAAGCATCCCTAATTTTGTCAATTGCACTTTTAACAAGAATTCTGCCAATCTTAGCTTTGATAACAGCACAAGGGGAGGAGGAGTACTGTTTAGTGGTGGAGTGGGAAGCCCACAGTTTATTAACTGCGTGTTGTGGGATAATGGAGGCGCTAATACCTTCGACTACGAAGCAGTATTGGGGGTTTTGGCTACTGTTATCCATACTGTATTGGACGCATCCGTAACCGGATATAGTGGTGGGTTTGGAGGAGTAACCTACATCAAGGTTGACCAGTCACCCTTCGCGCCAGGAACTGGTACCCGGCTGCGGCCCGGCTCTCCCGCCATCGATGCGGGTCTTAACTCAGCCAACTCCACTGCTACCGACCTGGCGGGCAACCAACGGATAATTAACGGTACTATCGACATGGGGGCCTATGAGTTTGGGAGCACGGCAGGCGACCTGGCCATCACGGGTGTTAGCGGAGTGAATTGCGAAGTGCTTTCGCCCACGGCCCGGCAGGTGACCTTTACGCCCACTTACGCAGGTTCCGATGGTTCGCCGATTACGTTCGGTATCTACAACGAGATGCTCAGGACTCAGGCACCCGGCCC
>JBBSKK010000015.1:0-17549 GCA_038256395.1 Cytophagales bacterium
TAAGTCCCATGACGCCGGGCGACGAGATTTATGACGTGCCAGCGGGCGCCAGAGTCATCCCTTGCCGCCGGACGACCCCCATCAGCCGTTTTTATCGGGAGTTTTCGGTGGATTTATATAAATATTTGAAAAAACACATTCACGAGTACGACATCGTTCACATCCACGGCATCTGGCATTTCGGGAGCCTGGCCCCTTTCTTAATCAAGAATAAGGTACCCAAAGTCATTACAATCCATGGGCTGCTGGATAAATGGGCGGTCAACCACCACAAGTGGAAAAAGGACCTGGTCACTTTACTTTATCAGAAAAAAATCCTGGCTAAGGCCGACCTGATTCAAATCAACAATGACGACGAGGAGGAAAACGTGACCGAGTACCTGGGTTTTCGCCCCCAAAACTTGGTAACCATCCCCAACGGCATCAGGATGGAGGAATACACAACCCTGCCCGCGCGGGGTACTTTCCGGCAACAATTCCACATTCCCGCAGACAAGAAAATGGTACTTTTCATGGGGCGGATCAATATCAAAAAGGGACTCGATTTACTTCTGCCCGCCTTTGCCGACTATCTGAAAGCCCACGACGACGCCATCTTAGTCCTGGCCGGGCCCGAGGATGGCTACCTAAGGGAAACTAAAAAGTTTATCGCCGACCAGCAGCTCGCCGACCGAATCCGCTACGTGGGGATGTTGACCGACACTACTAAACTGGCTGCCCTGGCCGACGCCGATCTCTTTGTGCTTCCCTCCTACTCCGAGGGCTTCTCGATTGCCGTGCTGGAAGCCCTGGCAGCGGGTGTTCCCGCTTTGGTTTCCGACCGTATTGGCTTCGGGGAGTACGTTCGACGGGCTAAGGCCGCTTACATCAGCCCGCTTACCGTCGAGGGGGTCGAGAAGGGCCTGCTTACGATGCTCGATAGTCAAAATACCCGCGAGCTTTACGCCGCTCGGGGTCGAGAGTTGGTGGAAAATCATTTCACTATCGCCGGGGTGGCCCGCCGGATGCTCGACGCTTATTCCAGGGTGGTGCGTAAGTAGGCGTAGCTTTTCTTAACTTTGCCGCATCATCAGGAACCGCTACATGGCCGATCTCTCGGTAATAATCCTCACGCACAACGAATCCCGGCACATTGGCCGTTGCCTGGAAAGTCTGCGGCCCGTTACGGACAAGATTTTTATCGTCGATTCTTACTCGACTGACGATACCGTGGCCATCGCCGAAAGTATGGGGGCAGTGGTGAGGCAGAACCCCTGGGTTTCCTACGCCTTCCAGTTTAATTTTGGCATAGAAAACAATCCATTCCGGACTGCATGGCTCATGCGGATTGACGCCGACGAGTACCTGACACCCGAACTGGCCGCTGAAATCAAACAAAAACTGCCCACGATCGGTCCGGGTACGGCAGGACTGTACGTGAAGCGCCGGGTGTTTTTCATGGACAAATGGATAAAAAACGGCGGCTACTACCCCATTTGGTTGCTGCGGCTGTGGCGGCGCGAACAGGGACGCTGTGAGGAGCTTTGGATGGACGAACACATCAAGGTCGAGGGCGGCGGAACGCAAAACCTGGATCACGACATAGTCGATCACAACCTGAACAATCTCACCTGGTGGACCCAAAAACATAACAATTACGCCATTCGGGAAGTCATTGACCTGTTGAATATCAAGTACAATTTCGAGGAAAAAGCCACCGTCACGCCTGCTTTTTTTGGCACCCAGGAGCAGCGGACGCGCTATTTGAAAATAAAATACGCCGGATTACCCCTTTTCACGCGGCCATTTTTGTATTTCACCTACCGCTACTTTGTCAAACTCGGCTTTTTAGACGGCACCAAAGGACTCATATGGCATGTGCTGCAGGGCTTTTGGTACCGCTTTCTGGTTGACGCCAAAGTGTATGAGGTGTACCGAATGGCGGGCCGTGACAAAGCCAGCATCATCAAACATTTTTTGGTAGAATATGGAAAAGACCTCGCGGCCCCAAACCGATCTGTCAAAATATGACAATAGCTGGTATCAGCCCGGCGGTTGGCTCCGGCGCTTCACTTGGCATCTGGCGGGACGGGTGTTTATCAATACTTATTTCCCCTTTCCCCTAGCAGTAAAAGTCTTTATTTTAAGGATTTTTGGTGCAAAAATTGCTGTAAATGTGATCATTAAGCCGAAAGTAAATATCAAGTACCCCTGGTTTTTGACCATTGGGAAAAATGCCTGGATCGGGGAAAAAGTTTGGATAGACAACCTGACCGACGTTACCATCGGAGCGAACTGCTGTTTGTCGCAAGGGGCGATGCTACTGACCGGCAATCACGATTACAAGAGTACTGACTTTGAATTACGGGTAGCACCCATCGTGCTGGAAGCGGGGGTCTGGATCGGGGCCAAGGCGGTGGTTTGTCCCGGCGTAACCTGCGCCTCTCACGCCGTGCTGGCGGTGAGTTCGGTGGCTCCCAAGAACCTGGATGCCTACGGGATTTACGGAGGCAATCCGGCCCAATTCATAAGAAACCGGGAAATGGCCGATGAAAATTAGCGTAGTCACGGTCGTTTTCAACGGCGAAACAACCATTCGGGAAACGATCGAATCCGTTTTGGCACAGGATTATATAGATGTCGAGTACATCATCGTAGACGGTAATTCCACGGATGGCACGGTGGGAATAGTAAAATCGTTCGGTGAACGTATCGCAAAATTCGTGTCTGAAAAAGACCAGGGGATCTACGACGCCATGAACAAAGGAATTCAACTCGCCACGGGGGAAGTGGTGGGTCTGCTGAACGCCGACGACCGCTTTGCCTGCCCCGATGCGCTGTCGCAGGTGGCCGCTGCTTTCCAGCGATCGCAAGCCGACGCGGTGTACGGCGATTTGGAGTATTTCAACGGCCAAACCGCCCGCGTGACCCGGCTTTGGCGGGCGGGGACTTACCGGGCGGGACTTTTCCTGTGGGGCTGGATGCCGCCGCACCCGACGTTTTTTATCCGGCGCAAATGGTACCAAAAGCACGGAGGCTTCCGACTCGATATGGGTACCGCCGCCGATTACGAACTGATGCTGCGCATGGCTCACAAGCACGGGGCCAAACTAGCTTATGTCCAACGAGTGCTGGTGCGGATGCGGGTCGGAGGGGTGAGCAATGTTTCCCTGAAAAACCGACTTGCCGCCAACCGGAACGACGGTCTGGCCTGGCGGGTGAACGGAATCAGGCCCTATCCGGTAACCATTCTGTTAAAGCCTTTTCGCAAAATTTTACAATTTATTCGCTAATTTTGGCCCAGATATCCACCCTATCCGACCGTTTGCTAAATTTCTGAGTCTTTTGGCTGGTTTAATTTGTGGATTTTCTTTAATAATTACCACCTTTACCACACCAGAATATCTGAACCCTAAGATTTCCCTCTTATCTTAGAGATTGTCACTCAGATTTATATACATGGAACAAACGATACTTAACGACATCCTGGCAGGCACTTATCTTGACCAGCTAGGCGACCGGGAGGTTTACCAGTGCCTACTTTCCTTCCTTGTCGCCTGTTTCCTTTCTATCGTGTCGATTCCGATCGTCATCAATATTTCCAACTTGCTGAATCTGATGGCTAAGCCCGGATTCAGAAGTTCGCATGATACCAATACCCCCACTTTGGGCGGGATTGCCCTGTACGCCTCTACGCTTATCGCTTACTTTTTGTGGCCGCATTCGGAGGAAATTGTGGACTCGAACCTGACCAATCTATCGATGGTTGGTTTGACCATGCTGTTCTTTTTAGGGCTTAAAGACGACATCCTGGCCCTTGATTCGACTAAAAAACTATTGGTGCAGGTACTCGCTACACTCACCTTAGTTTTCCTGGGCGGCGTTAAAGTGGACTACCTCTACGGTATCTTCGGCTGGTACTATATCCCTGATCTGGTGAGCATTCCACTCACGATCTTCATTTTTATTTCCCTCATTAATGCGGTGAATCTTATCGATGGTGTCGATGGTCTGGCGGGGGGAATTAGTCTGATCGCCGGGCTATGGTTTGGCGTTTGGTTCATGCTCAACGGTCATTTCAGCTTTGCCAGTTTAGCCTTCGCGCTCTCCGGTTCGCTGCTCGGTTTTCTGCGATTTAATTTTTCCAAAACCAGCAAAATCTTCATGGGCGACACCGGTTCGCTCATCGTCGGATTCTTGCTGTCGTTTTTCACCATTGAGTTTTTGCGGCTGAACGTTGGCTACCGCAACGATCCAAACGCTTTTTTCAACGCTCCCATCGTGGTCATGGTGGTACTCATTGTGCCGATTTTCGACACGCTTCGGGTGTTTTTAGTGCGGCTTCTGAACGGCAATTCGCCCTTCACCGCCGACCGCAACCACATGCACCATATCCTGCTCGACAACGGGCTTTCCCATCTGGCCGTTTCGCTCATCCTTTGGTCGGTGACGATTATCAATACCGCTCTTTTCTTCGGTTTTCACGGCGATGTCTCCAATACGTTTTCCATCTGCATGTACATCGCCATGTTCTTCTTGTACATGACCGCTGCCTATCTATTAAAAAAGCGGGCAAATTTTGTAAGGAGGCGCAAGGGGTTATCTACTAGTCCCTCCTATTCCGAAAGACCGCAATCATTGACTAAGAAATTCCTGAAAGACCTCTGATTTCTTCTGCCTCGTAGGCTACGGCTTTCCCCCCTAAGTTCCTACTTCTTCTGCTAACTTTCTGGTTTGTTCGTACCTTAGTGGTAAAACATCAGCCTTCATCCCTATGAACCAGAAGATTAGAAAAGAAGACGCCCTCCATTACCACGCCAAAGGCCGTCCCGGTAAAATTCAGGTCATCCCGACCAAAGAGTACAATACCCAGCGCGACCTCTCCCTCGCTTACTCCCCCGGTGTCGCCGACCCCTGTCTCGAAATTGCCGCTAACCCCGAAGACGTATTTAAGTACACCGCCAAAGGCAATCTGGTGGCCGTCATCAGCAACGGCACGGCTGTCTTGGGCCTGGGCGACATCGGCCCCGAAGCCTCGAAGCCCGTCATGGAAGGCAAAGGGCTTTTATTCAAGATATACGCCGACATCGATGTTTTCGACATCGAACTGAATACCAAAGACGTAGATGAATTTGTCAGAACGGTGCAGATTTTGGAACCCACCTTCGGCGGCGTCAACCTGGAAGACATCAAGTCGCCCGAGTGCTTCGAAATCGAGGCACGTTTGAAGCGCGATTTGAAAATTCCGGTCATGCACGACGACCAGCACGGCACGGCCATCATCCGCGGCGCGGCCCTGCTGAATGCTTTGGAAATCGTGGGCAAGAAAATCGAGGAGGTTCGTATTGTAGTCTCGGGGGCAGGTGCTTCAGCCATTTCCTGCACCAAGTTGTACCTTTCGCTGGGTGCAAACACCGCCAACATCGCCATGTTCGACCGCAGCGGCCACATCAACACCAAGCGCGACGACCTGGATGAGATGAAGGAAATTTTTGCGACCGAAAAGGCTTACGATACGATGGCCGAAGCGATGGTAAACGCCGATGTCTTCCTTGGCCTTTCGGTGGCCAATATCGTGTCGCAGGATATGGTGAAATCTATGGCCAAAGATCCCATCGTGTTCGCGATGGCCAATCCCGACCCCGAGATTTCCTATCCCGAAGCCACCGCAGCCCGCGAGGACATCATCATGGCCACGGGTCGCTCCGACTACCCCAATCAGGTCAACAATGTGCTGGGCTTCCCTTACATTTTTCGGGGTGCTCTCGATGTGCGCGCCACCGAAATAAATGAAGCCATGAAGTTGGCCGCCGTACACGCCCTGGCTAACTTAGCCAAAAAATCCGTCCCCGACATCGTGAATATGGCTTACAACCAGGAGACGCTTTCTTTCGGGCGTAACTACATCATTCCCAAACCCGTCGATCCGCGCCTGCTGACGACGGTGGCCCCAGCGGTGGCCAAAGCCGCCATGGAAACGGGCGTGGCCAAACACCCGATCACCGACTGGGAGGCTTACGAACAACAGCTCGCCACGCGCCTGGGCCGCTACGAGCGCCTGTCGCGCGTGATCCTTAATAAAGCCAAGACCAGCCCCAAGCGGGTGGTGTTCGCCGACGCCGAGAACGTGCAGGTACTCAAAGCCGCGCAGCAAGTGCGGGACGAGGGCATTGCTGCCCCAATTTTGCTCGGCAACCTGGAAGCGATTCACGCGCTGATCGAGGAACATGACCTTGATTTGGGTGAGGTAAAAATTATCGACCCGCGTTCGCCCGAAAGCGAGGCGTCCATCGACCGCTACGCCCAGATGTATTACACGAAGCGGCAGCGCAAGGGCATGACGCCTTCGGAGTCGCGGCGTACGATGTACTACCGCAACTACTTTGGGGCGATGATGGTGGAAAACGGCGAAGCCGACGCCTTTATTTCGGGCCTCACCCGCAACTACCCCGACACAATTCGTCCCGCGCTACAGGTAATCGGGAAGGAAGACGGCGTGGATCGCGTGGCGGGGATGTACATTTTGCTGACACCCCGAGGACCGCTGTTTTTCTCCGATACTACCGTCAACCTCGATCCCACGGTAAATGAATTGGTAGAAATTACCGAACTCACCGCTAAGGCCATCGACCGTTTCAACATCAAACCCCGCATTGCAATGGTGACCTACTCGAACTTCGGCAGCGCCCAAGGTAAGGACGCCGATAAGATGAGCGAAGCGGTGGCAATCCTGAAAAAGAAGCACCCCGACATGGTGGTCGATGGCGAAGTACAGGCGCACCTGGCCTTCGATACCGAACTCCTGAAACAAAACCACCCGTTCAGCGAACTCATCGACGGCGGGGCCAACACACTGATTTTCCCGAACCTCTCGGCCAGTAACATTGCCTACAATCTGCTAAAAGAAGCTGCCCAACTGGAAACGATCGGGCCGATTCTGCTGGGGTTAAAAAAGCCTGTTCACGTGCTACAACTGGGTAGCTCGGTGCGGGAAATTGTCAACATGGTGGCCATTGCCGTGGTCGAGGCGCAGATGAAGTAAAATTGGAGCAAGTATAAACCAAAACAGGCAGGAATTCCGAAAGAATACCTGCCTGTTTTTCGTGGTGTGCGTTGTGTCTATTCAACGACCAACGGTGAGATTAACTGTCATATTTTTGTTGCGGTTATGATTCGTATTGAGAACCAACTGCTTGATCATATCCAAATGCGAAAAAGTCAGCATATGACCCGCCTTCGCAATAGTGATGTACTGCGATTTGAGACTGGGAATATTTTGCTTGGCAAACTCAATATTTATCGGATCGCCAATCCAGTCGTTGCCACCCTGAATGACCACCACGGGCATAGTCAGCTTTTTCCAAACGGGTAGCATTTTTCGCAGTTCGTCGGAATGCACGTACTTTTCTTCTGTCGCTGTGTTGAATTCTTTGGGTAAGAATATTTGGATAAGTCGGTTGCGCCCGTACTTGGAAAACCAATAAAACTTCTCGTTATCCGGGTCTATGACCGGGGAAACCATGATGAGTTGCTTCACTTCGTCGGGAGCCATGGAAGCCATTACTGCCGCAATAGGGGCACCATAGGAGCGGCCCAAAATAATGGCGGGCTCCTTAGATTTATTCAAGTTGAAAACACTAAGCAAACATTTCGCCTGCGTTTCAATGGAGCTGATAGGTTTTCGCCGTTTCAACCAGGAATTCCCGTAGCCAAGCCGATCGACCGACACAATGTGGAATTGTTTTTGCAGGATGGTATCGTCAAGCATGTTCATATAGCCCCACCAGGCACCGGGAGCCCCGTGGATCAGGAGTAATAAAGGAAGTGTGTCCGCTCCGGTGCTGGCAACCTGAATGCACAGCGTGTCGTTCTTGATGCATTCAAGCTTCGGCATTTTGATGTTGGCGTAGTGCCTGCGCACGTCACGTGACGTAGTTCGGTACTTGGCAAAGCAGCCGGAAAGAAGGATGGAACACAGGAAAGCGTAAAGCAAATATTTTGAAATCATACAGAATTTAGGAAGCGCAGGGAGCGTATTGATAAAACCCCACTCAACATACGCAAGTTGCAGCCAAAGGGTTTCGTAACAATATTACAAGAATTGTTCCACTAATTTTGCACAAAAAAGCTTTGGCTATTAAATGTTTCTTTGAAATACTTTGTTTGGCAACGAAAGCCATTCTTTATGCCAAAATTCAATTATCCCATTCCATGACACAGCCGCAGCAGCAAGTTTTTTTTGACCGAATCGCCGAACAGAACCAACAATACCGTTATCGTTTACCTTCCCGCCAGGAAGCGGGCCGTTTCTTACATCGACTCCTGGATTTCCTCTTTCCGATTACCCAGGACTGCCGGGAGTTTGAGAACGCGCGGGACACCGCCGTTGTATTTGGGGAAATTCGGCAACAGTTGGATTGCCTCCTCCGCCCGCTGGGCAAAAAGCTTGGCGCTGAACCTGGTGAAGTGACCGACGAATTTTTTAAAAGGCTGCCGGAAGTTTTTGAGCTTCTGCTGCTGGACGCCCGAGAAATCACCGAGAACGACCCGGCCTCGGTGGGCATGGAAGAGGTGATTGCAGTATATCCGGGCTTCATGGCGATTGCCACCTACCGCATCGCGCATCTCCTTGAAGAGTGCGAGGTGCCGCTCCTGCCCCGGATGCTTACCGAATACGCCCATAGTCTGACGGGTATCGACATCCACCCGAGGGCCGTCATCGGTCATTCTTTCTTTATCGATCACGGCACGGGCGTGGTCATCGGCGAGACAGCCGAGATCGGCAACCACGTCATGATTTACCAGGGCGTGACGTTGGGGGCCACCCACGTGGCGAAGACGCTGGCCAGCCAAAAGCGCCACCCGACCATCGAAGACCGGGTGGTGATTTACGCCAACGCCACCATCCTCGGTGGCCGAACCGTCATTGGTCACGGAACGGTGGTAGGCGGCAGCGCCTGGATTACCCAAACCGTACCTCCCTACTCCCAAGTCTATAACCAGAGTGAAGTGGAAATAAAAACCCAACCTGCCTAGGCGGGGCTTACAGACTTACATGATACTGCGGATAAACCTTCGTACGCCTTCCCTGTAAATGGGTTCTACTTTGGCGAAGGCGTGTTTGGGCTGCGTGGTCATGGTGATGGAAATGAAGCCGTACGTCAGGCACCACCATTCGTAGTAGGTCATGCTGACTTTTTCCCCAGCTTTGGGCCGCAGGCGTGCAATCATTTCCCAGACCGGGTTGCCGGTCAGGTCCAATTCCTGCTGGTAAACCTTCTTGGACTGAACAAAGGCGCCCTCCTGATTGAACATTACCTGAAAAACCTCCGGCTGTTCCACGGAGAAATTCCAAATCGACTGTGCCACTTCGACCAATTGCTTCTCAGGGTCGCGGTAAACTTCCTTAATTCGGTCAAATCCCCCTCTCAGTTCGTCGAAACCCTCCATTCGGATAGTTTCAAGTAACTTATCTTTGCTGTCGAAGTACTCGTAAATAATTGGCGGACTGTATTCGATGACGTCGGCGATTTTGCGGATGGAGACTCCCTGCCAGCCGTCTTCCCGGGCGATGTCACGGGCGGTTTTAAGAATATCGTTACGAACCTGCTTTTTGAGCCGTTCGCGGCGTTCAACAATTCCCATGTATCCCTGATGTTTTGATTTTATGAATGGATTAGAGCGATTGCCTTCAAATATAAGGGATGTTTTAGGTTTTCCAAACGCTGTTAAAAAAATAACCAGAAGTATTTACCCAGCGGTAAAAGCTCCTGGCTCCTGTTTTTGCCCAAAAAGGCCAATTCCAAGCTTTCTGCTTATAAGTTGGTCAGAACTTCCTTCACTTTGTCAAAATCGGGAAGTTTTCCGGCATCTGCCAGAACTTCGGCGTATTGAACAGTACCCTCCTTATCCACTACGAAGGCCGCTCGCTTGGAAACGCCTTTCAAACCCAGGGCATATTCCTGATAGAAAGCTCCGTACTCGGGTGAAACCTCTTTGTTGAAATCCGAAAGCAAATCGAAGTTGTATTTTTGCTCCTCCTTGAACTTAGCCAGCGTGAAAGGGGAATCCACGGAAATTCCCAGCACTTCGGCTCCCATATCTTTGTAACTGGAAAGATCATCGCGCAAGGTGCAGAGTTGTTCGGTACATGTCCCCGTAAAGGCCATCGGGAAGAAGTGAATTACGACGTTTTTGCCTTTGAAATCTCCTAGCGACACTTCTTCCTTTTCCGAATTGTACAGAGTAAAATCCGGGGCCTTGCTTCCTTTTTCGATTGTCATAGTTTTGTTATGGTTTACCGTTTATTTTGGGTGGGAAAGCTACTATAATCGTTCCTGCCTAAGTTGGTCAGGGATCTTTTGAAAAAAAAATATGAAAATTGCATGAGTTATTATTGGGGAATCGATCTGGGAGGCACTAAAATCGAAGGCGTGATTCTTGCAGGCCCCTCATCCGACTCGGTGATTTACCGGCACCGGATCGACACCGAAGCTTGGCACGGCTACCAGCATATCGTCGGTAGAATCGTCCTGCTGGTTGAACTAATGCTGCGGGAGTCGGGTCTCAAACCGGAGAAATTGGGCATCGGCACGCCCGGTACTGTGGATCCCGCCTCGCAGACGATGAAGAACTGCAACACGACTTGCCTGAATGGCCAGCCTTTGTTGGATGACTTGCAAAAAGCCCTCGACTTTCCGGTGTTGATTGCCAACGACGCCAACTGCTTCGCGCTGGCCGAAGCGCAAATGGGCGTAGTGCAAGACGTGGTGCCCAACTACCGCCTGGTCTTCGGCATCATCATGGGAACCGGCGTGGGCGGCGGCATCGTCATTCGGGGCAACGACGGGAAAGCATTTGTCCTGAACGGCTTACAGGGCGTCGGGGGCGAATGGGGGCATAATGTTTTGGAAGAGAACGGTTACCCCTGCTACTGTGGTAAAAGCGGCTGCGTGGAACAGGTGCTTTCCGGCCCGGCGCTACAGCGTTTCTACCAGGATCAAAGCGGCGAGACCCTAAAACTCCCCAAGATTTTGGAAAGGCATCAGGCTGGCACCGACCCGCACGCCACGGCAACAATCGAGCGGCTGCTGGAAAAATTCGGCCAGGGTCTCACCACCCTCACCAACGTGCTCGATCCCGACGCCATCGTCATCGGCGGCGGCGTGGGAAACATCGACCTGCTCTACACCGAAGGTCCCAAAAGAGCCGAAAAGTACGCCTTCAACCCCACCTTCACTACCCCCATCCTCCGTCCCAAACTAGGCGATTCAGCGGGTGTTTTCGGAGCGGCGATGTTGACGATGTAAGGGGCTCCCCCTCCCCCCACTACATAACAGTTTCAATCAATTGAACAACTTTGGCGTCCGATGCTCAACCCGCTCTGTCAAGCGGTAGTTCGCTTCCTGCGCCCTTACTTTGTGGCCGTCTGAGGTGATGGGATGGTTGTTTTGGTAGGTGTCCAGCTTGACAGTTTTTTGATTGTCGGCTAGGTAGTTGCGGAGTACTTGCAAAAGTTGCGACCTTAAATAGTCGTCCAGAATCGGGAAGCCGACATCGATCCGGTGGTGCAGGTTGCGGAAAGTCCAATCGCCGGAGGAGAGGAATATTTCCTCTTTGCCCCGATTGTAAAAATAAAAGATCCGGGAGTTCTCTACGTAGCGATCCACGAGTCGGGTCACGGTGATGTTGTCGCTGATGGTGGGTAGGTCGGGAATCAGGCAACAGCAGTCGTTGACGATGATTTGGATGGTCACGCCCGCTTGTCCGGCCTGGTACAGCTTGGCAATCATCGACTGGTCCTGCAACTGGTTAATCTTGATGGTCACGGCAGCTTTCAGCCCGGCCCGGCTGTTCTTAACCTCGCGGTCGATCAGGTCGATGATTTTTTTATTCATGTTAAACTGCGAAACCATCAGGTAGTTGAAGGGCAGGTATTTAAACTTCTGAGGTTCATCCCGCGTTACCAGGTACCCAAAAAGCAGTTCGAGTTCATTGGTGATTTCGCGGTGGCTGGTCAACAAGGCGTGATCTACAAATTCGCGGGAGGTCAGGCGGTAAAAACCGCCCGTGCCGAGGTAGGCGTAGCGGTCCCAACCTTTCTTTACTTTTCGCTTGATGAGGGCAATTTTGGCGTGGACTTTCAGGCCGGGCAGACTAAAAACGATTTTTACGCCCGCGTCCCTCATTTTTCTGGCCCAGTGGATATTCTCCTGGATGTCGAACTTGGCGTTCAACTCCGCGAAGGCCACGACCCGCTTGCCGTTCCGGGCCGCGCTAATGAGCGAGTTGACCAAAAAGGAGTGTGCGTGAATCTTGTATAGTGAAACATAAATCTCGCGCACGAAAGGATCGACCGCCGCCTCGTTAAAAAAGCGCACCACCGGGTCAATGGAGTGATAGGGCAGATGCAAAAGTTGGTCGCTACGGTTGAGGGCGTCGAAAATGGATTCCCTCGCCCGCAGTTCCGTATGGGGAATAGTCTTCTGCGGGGCGTATTCCAGCTTCTTGCCCGTTGTTGAAAACGTTTTGAAGTCCTGATAATACAAATACCTTCCCCTCTCGTAAAATTCGGCGGCCAGGATTCCCAGCCGATCCGAAAGGTACAATTTCATATCGGAGGGCATGCCCATCTCGCAAAAATACTGGTGGGACGGCAGATAGTTTTTCTTTTCAAGCTGCCGGATGACACGTTGCGCTACCGCAGTCGGAAATTCGTCATCGACGGCGAGTACGGATTCCCGCTCCACGCGCAGGGCGAAACAATCCTGCACCTCGTAACCAGGGAACAGTACTGTCAGGTTGGCCCGGACAATGTCGTCCAGAAAAGCCATATGTTTATGGCTGTCCAGCTTGGGCAGTTTCACGAATCGCCCTACCTCCGCGACTGGAATATTCAAGTAGGCGTAATGGGGGTCGAGGGGCTCGCCGCGCCGTTGCAAGCGTAGTACGAAGTAAAGCGTATCGGGTTCAAAAAAGGTGATCTTTGCGCTCCGGCGACCTTCCAGAAACACCGGCTGTAGGTGACGAAAGACTTTTTCGACAAAAAAACTGCTGACAAAATCCTGGTGTTCGTCCTTGAAAGGCTCTTTAAAATACAGATGCAGATTCCCCTCCCGCAAGGCGGGTACTATGCCACTGGCAAGTATTTCATCGAATTTGGTAAGTTGGTTCTCGACCGTTTCCAGAATGTGTTCCAGCAGGGTGTCGGGATAGAGGTTGAGTTTATCCAGAATATCCTTGCTGACCTGTCGCATAGCGTGCAACAGCGGAATTCTGTTCCTGAAAAACTCGTCGATCTGGTAAGAATAATGGGCCAGATGCCGCAGCCGCTCGGTAGCCGGGACGGACTCATCCTCCGCTTCTTGAAGCAATCGGTAATTATAGGACAGCCAACTCAGGTTGGTATCAAAGTAGGGGTGGGAAACATCGATCACGGGAAGCGGCTTGAGTTTACAAATAAACAGCCAAGGTAGCCACAAAAACATCCTTCGGCAAAAGTTGGCCCTATCGCCCCCAGGTTTCGGGAGATATGCGCCAGTCGGCCAGGTTCTCCACCTCCTCCTGCCGGATATGGCCCTCGGCCAAAGCCACCTCAATTAGGTGATTGTAGTCGCTCAACACCGCCAAATCCACATTGTTATCCGCAAAGTTTTGGGCCGCCGTCTCGAATCCATAGGTAAAAATGGCCACCATTCCCACCACTTCCACCTCGACCTGCCGCAGGGCATCGGCCACTTTAAGCGAACTGCCGCCGGTGGAAATCAGGTCTTCCACCAGCACCACTTTCTGGCCTTTTTCTAACCGCCCCTCTATCTGATTGCCCATTCCATGCTTTTTGGGTTCGGGGCGCACGTAGGCAAATGGTAGTTCCAATAGATCGGCAATCAAAGCCCCATGCGCGATGCCTGCGGTAGCTACGCCCGCAATGGCCTGCGCGTCGGGAAAACGGTTCTTGACCAAGCCGGCGAGTTGCTCCTTGATGTAAGTTCGTGCAGCGGGGAACGAAAGGGCCACGCGGTTATCGCAGTAAATTGGTGATAGCCAGCCCGAACTCCACTGAAAGGGTTGTTGCGGGCTGAGTTTGATGGCTTTGGCCTCCAAAAGCAACGCAGCCACGCGCCGGGCTATTTTGGTATCGATGGGGTTCATTTATTCTTTGGGTTCAGTAATCTCGTTTATTTTTACCAGAATTTTGTCGATGCGGCTCTTGTCCATGTCGATGATTTCAAAGTCGAAATGCTTCCAGCGAAACTTTTCCCCAGTCTCGGGAATATCTTCTAACACGTGCAGCGCAAAGCCGCCCAATGTGTTAAAGCCGACCAGTTCTTTGCGTTCTGCGTCGTTAACGCTCAACTCGAAGTACTGGATAAAATCGTCGAACGGCAGTTGAGCGTCGATCAGTAATGTACCATCTTCGCGCTCGGTGATCTCAGCCTCGAACTCGTCGATTTCGGAAATGTCGCCCACCAGAGCATCCATGATGTCGTGCATGGTGACCACGCCCATCAGCCCGCCGTACTCGTCCACGATGAGGCCGAAGAATACCCGTTGTTCCTTAAATTTTTCCAATGCTTGGTAGGCCCGGTTGCTTTCTGGCAGGTAAAGCGGCTCCCGTTTCAGGCTAGGCAGACTGGCCAGTCGCTCGTCCACATCCGCCCCGATCAGATCTTTGATATAGATGAGACCCAGCACATTATCCACAGTTCCTTTGCAAAGTGGATAAACGGCGTGCTTACTGTCGAAAATTTTTTCCTTATTCTCCGCAACGCTGTCTTCCAGGTCGAGCCACACGATTTCCTGGCGGTTGGTCATCAGGGAAGTAACGCGGCGGTCGCCCAGTTGGAAGACGTTGTGGACGATTTCCTGTTCAATTTCCTCGAACACCCCACCCGAAGTACCCTCTTGAATCAGGCTCTTGATTTCTTCCTCCGTGACGGAGCTCTCATTTTGTTTAATATTTAGAAGCCTAATCAGCAAGTCACTGGCGAAGCTCAACAATGCGATAAAAGGGGCCGTGATTTTAGAAAGAATGTTCATCGGCTTGGCCACCATTATGGCGATTCCCTCGGGGTTGGACAACCCAATGCGCTTAGGCACCAACTCGCCTAATACCAGCGATAGGAAGGTGATTAGCAGCACCACCAGCCCCACGGCAAAACTGTGCCGGTAAGGAGCGATGAGGGGAATTTGTTCCAAAAACGTCTCTAAATCAGACGTAATTTTATTGCCACTATATACGCCGGTGAGGATACCGATTAGCGTAATGCCGATTTGGACGGTCGAAAGAAACCGGTTGGGCGAGTTGGCCAGAGCAAGGGCGGCTTTGGCCTTTTTGTCGCCGTTGCGGGCGAAGGCTTCCAGCCGTGACTTGCGGGAGGAAACTAAGGCGATTTCGGACATGGAGAAAACGCCATTGAGCAGTACCAGCAACAGGATAATCAGAAGTTCCAACGTAGATTGGTTTGATTCAGCCACAAATTTATCAATAATACCTACCGCTAAGAAAAGTCTTTACTTAATTTTGGCAAAATCATCGATGCTCCGAACCATGATCTTGTTTCTAAATGACCGCCCCGTTCACATTATCCAACCGGCTGAACTTGAAGAAGCGGTAACTTCGACCTACGACCATATCGTCGATTTGCGTCTCTCAAAGTTCAAAGCGGCCGATTTTACGGGCCACGTCCTGCTGCTCAACGCTACGCCCACTTTGGCGGTGCAGGTGGTCGAACGCCTGGATCAACACCCTGAAGACTTGCTGTCGGTCACGATGGTGGGCAAGAATAAAAAGGTGATCGAGGAAAAAATCAAAGGCCAGTTTAAGGTAATCAAAGCAGCCGGGGGCATCGTGTTGAAAAATAATCAGTGGCTGCTGATGTTTCGGCGTAAAAAGTGGGATCTGCCCAAAGGTAAACTGGATCGCGGAGAGAGTTCGCGCACCGCCGCCGTGCGGGAAATAGAGGAAGAAACGGGCGTGAAGGCGAAGATTAAGGGAAAAATCTGCACGACCTGGCACACTTACACGCTTCAAAACAATCGAATCCTAAAAAAAACAAAATGGTATGTCCTGGAATGCCAAAACGACGCAGCCATGAACCCCCAAGCTGACGAAGGCATTGAACGCCTCGAATGGCTGCCCTACCCCGATGTCGAGAAAATCCTGGTGAACTCGTTCAGTTCTATCCGCTACGTAGCCGACCGTTTGCACCGGATGCAGGGGAATTTGAAATAGTTGAGGGTTGATTTTCAACAAATGCCTACTTATAAGCAGATCCTTTGTAATTTTATCTGGCACAATCTTATACCCAATTCAGAAACTTTAAACTTTGAACTAAAAAGATGGCTAATTTCAAAGAACTTATAAATTCCGAGCAGCCCGTTTTGGTGGATTTTTTCGCCGAGTGGTGCGGGCCCTGCAAAATGATGAAGCCTGTGCTGGAACAAGTGGCTAAGAACCTGGGCGGCAAGGCCCGTATCCTGAAAGTGGATATTGACAAAAACCAGAAAGCCGCCGCTCAGTTTAAAATCCAGGGAGTACCCACGCTAATTTTATTTCAGGGAGGAAAAGTCAAGTGGCGGCAATCGGGCTTTATAGATGCCAACCAATTGAATAGCGCCCTGAAAAAATTTATCGGTTAGCCTACCAGCCGTAAACACTGTCAACTCTTAACTCTCAACTAAATTGGGTAAGCTATACAGCATCGCCACCAACACTTGTCCGAAATGCAACGTAGGGGATTTTTTCAAAACGAAAAACCCCTATGATTTGAAGAATTTCGACAAGACCAACTCCCACTGCGCCATCTGCGGCGAATCCTTCCTGCGCGAACCTGGCTTTTACATTGGGGCAATGTACATTAGCTACGCACTCACGGTTGCCATGACGGTGACGGCTTTCGTTGGTTTTGTGCTAATTTTTGATTTTGAAATTGAGTACGTTCTGGCTGTATTGATCCTGGCTATCCTATTGCTGTTGCCCGTGCTTTTTCGCACCGCCCGGATTATTTGGATCAATATTTTCGTAAAGTACAGTCCTGAAAAAGGGGAATTGGCTCGACAGATGAAGGCGGCGGAAAAAGTCGGCTAGCTTTTGGGATTTTCTAACAAATCATAGGGCAGAAAGTCATCCACGTTTTGGCCGTAGCGGTGTAGGTCGCGTATAATGCTGGAACTAATTGGGGCCAAATGCGGGGAAGTTATGAGAAAAACCGTTTCGATTTCCTCATAAACAAAGCGGTTGACCTGCGCAATACCGTTTTCGTACTCGAAATCAGTTGTATTGCGCAGCCCCCGCAGCAGAAACCTCGCCCCCAACTCCCGGGCGATGCGGGCCGTCAGGTCGTCGTATGCAATCACTCTCACCATCTCCTGCTCCGAAAAACACGCCTCGATGTGAAACTTCATGGTTTCCAGCGGAAAGTAGCGCTGCTTGTTGACGTTGTTGCCGATTCCGATAATAACCTGGTCAAAGAGGGCGAGGGCGCGCAGAACGATGTCTTCGTGGCCTTTAGTAAAGGGGTCGAACGAACCGGGAAAGAGGGCGATTCTCATTAGGTTGAGAGTTGAGA